>NZ_JACJEY010000004.1:0-161633 GCF_014164295.1 Pseudoalteromonas sp. SG43-7 | reverse complement strand
TAATAGTAATAGTAATAGTACTAGTACTAATTAAAATAGCGCTTGTTTATTTTATCGAGTCATTAATTTCTTTAAGTGTTGCAACTGGGTCTGCGGCTTGGGTGATCGGACGGCCAACAACTAGATAATCGCTGCCATCTTCAATTGCTTGCTTTGGTGTCATGATACGTTTTTGATCTCCTGCATCACTTCCCGCAGGGCGAATACCTGGCGTCACCAATTTAAAATCGTTACCGAGTAGCGATTTTAATTGCTTGGCTTCTTGCGCTGAGCACACTACCCCGTCAAGGCCTGACTCTTTGGCAAGTTTTGCTAAATAAATAACCTGCTGTTCTGGGGTTTTATCAACACCTAAACGCTTAAGCTCTGTTTCATCCATGCTGGTTAAAACGGTTACGGCAATTAATAATGGCGCTTTATCACCAAATTGCTCAAGCGCTTGTTTGGCTTTAGTCATCATTTCAACACCGCCACTGGCGTGAACATTCACCATCCAAACACCCATTTTGGCAGCTGCGGTAACCGCTTTGGCAACTGTATTTGGAATATCATGAAACTTTAAATCTAAGAATACGTCAAAGCCAAGGTCAATTAATTCTTTTACAAAAGCAGGTCCAAAATAGGTAAACATTTCTTTGCCTACTTTTAAACGACATGTATCAGGCGATAATTGCTTTACAAAGTTTAAAGCGGTTTGCTGATCATCGTAATCGAGGGCGATAAGAATTTTTTTTGAATGTTCGAGAGACATAACTTTCCTAAAACTGATTGTAGAAGTAAGTGAATATTTTTATAGAAAACTAAAAACCGTCTAAACCACGGCTCGGTACTATGGTTTCCCAATGTTTGCACGAAGGACAAACCCAATAAATTGTATGACTGGTAAAGCCACAGTGTTGGCACTGAAAATCTGGCTTGGTCGCAATATAAGATGTGACCAGTTTATCTATTTGGTCTAGTACATCTTTAATATCATTATTTTGTTTTGCTAATAGCTGTAATAAAAAACTAAAGCCACGAATTGTCGGCTGACGTTTTAAACTATCAGTTAAAAATTTAATTGCTTGTTCGGTATGCCCTTGCTCAAGTAATGCTTGGCAATGTTTTATTTTTATTAGCACCCCACCCTTATCAAGTAGCTGCTGTAATAATTCATGAAATTGGTGGGTTAAGTTTAATTGCTCATAACTGTGAGCTAAATCATCTATAAACAAGGGGGCAAAAAAAGTGAAACTACAGATCAGCTCACGCCAATAATAAATTGCTTTTACGTAATCTTCTTTTGCAAATGCTGATTTACCTAATTCATATAATGGGCGGATCGCTTTATGATTTAGGCTAATGGCTTTGCGCATAATTTGCGGATCATTGCTAAGCAACGCAGCTTCACAATAAAAGTTAGCGATGGCTTTGAAATGTTGCGGCTTTGAAAATAAATCACTGTGTGCTTCAAACATATTGATACCCTTTTCCCATTCGCGTGTTTGCGAATATAAATTAAGTATCGGCTCTAATGCATCACTGTGGTTGGCTTTTACTAACCACACTAAATGTTCTTCGGCGCCATCAAGCAAACCCGCCATAATATAATCTTCAGCAAGTTCAAGGCGACTAGCAGCAGCTTGTTGTTCATTAAGGCTTGGGTGTTTGAGCAGTAATTCGTGGATTTTTATTGCACGATCTAATTCACCTCGGCGGCGAAACATCGTTGCTAATGTAGAATAATGTTCAACAGAGTCAGCGGCGACTTCAAGCAAGTTGATTAAGTGCTCAAGGCCTTGATCTTCCTCTCTGTCGAGTAAAAACTTTAAGCCTTTACTGTATTCAGATGTGATCTGACGATTAAGTTGATGAGCTTGGTTTTTAGCGCTATTTTTACCCATGATCCAGCCATAACCAGCCGCAACAGGTAAAAGTAAAAACAAAAGCTCAATCATAGTTAGGTGTCTTTATTAGCAACAAGCTTATTATTATCTTTTTCAGGCGCTAATTTTTTTTTCAAACGATAGTTTTGCCACTTTAATTGCGAAAACAATTTAAAGCTAATAAAACAACCAATTGCGACACCTAAAGCAAAGCAGATACTTATTATCATTGCGAGGGGTAAAGTATTGCTGGCAATAATATAATTTATTTGCACTAACTGTGGATTTTGCGAACCAAGTACAAATGCAAAAATTAAGCATATTGCTACCAGGATAATTTTTAATACCCTAAACAAGTAACTACTCCAACTAAGTAACTAGGCAATGCTCGCGTTTACGCGATCTCGTAACTCTTTGCCTGGTTTAAAATGTGGTACGTGCTTACCTTCTAACTCAACCGTGTCGCCAGTCTTTGGATTACGACCTGTGCGAGGTGAACGAAAGTGTAATGAGAAACTACCAAAGCCACGGATTTCAATACGATCTGAGCTTGATAATGAGCCGGCCATTTGTTCAAGAATTTCTTTAACAGCATTCTCAACATCTTTCACAGGTACATGCGCGTGTTGCTCGGCTAATTGTTCTATCAATTCTGACTTAGTCATAACGTTTCCTTAAAAAGAGATAAAGGAAGGGCAACACTGCCCTTCCAATTAAGACTGATTAATTAGTCTTTTTGTGCATTTGCGAATGCAGCTGCCATTGCGTTTTCGAACACTGGCTCTTCTTTCTTAAGCTTTTCTAGTACTTCTTTCTCTTCTGCTTCGAAAAGAGCTTTAACTGAAAGGCTTAAAGTGCGGTTCTTACGATCAACACCAACATATTTCACTTCAATTTCGTCGCCTACAGAAACAACAGTAGTTGCATCTTCAACGCGCTCTTGAGCGATATCAGCTACACGGATGTAACCTTCAACGCCTTCGATAAGTTCAACAGTTGCGCCTTTCGCATCAACTTCTGTCACTTTACCTTTAACAATAGCACCTTTTTTGTTTGCATCAAGGTAGTTATTGAATGGGTCAGCTTCGATTTGCTTAACACCTAGAGAGATACGTTCACGCTCTGGGTCAACTTGCAATACGATAGCAGTGATTTCGTCGCCTTTCTTGAATTCACGTACAGCGTCTTCGCCAGGTGTATTCCAAGAAATGTCTGAAAGGTGTACAAGACCGTCAATACCACCGTCAAGACCGATAAAGATACCGAAGTCAGTGATTGATTTGATCTTACCAGTAACTTGATCGCCTTTGTTTTGAAGACGAGCAAATTCTTGCCAAGGATTAGCAATACATTGCTTAAGACCAAGTGAAATACGACGACGTTCTTCGTCGATTTCAAGAACCATAACTTCAACAGTGTCGCCTAAGCTAACAACTTTAGAAGGATGGATGTTCTTGTTAGTCCAATCCATTTCAGAAACGTGTACTAGACCTTCAACGCCTTCTTCGATTTCTACGAAGCAACCGTAATCTGTAAGGTTAGTTACACGACCAGAAAGTTTAGAACCTTCTGGGTAACGACCAGCGATAGCTGCCCATGGATCTTCACCAAGCTGTTTAAGGCCTAGAGATACACGAGTTTTATCTTTGTCGAATTTAAGAACTTTAACTGCGATTTCGTCGCCAACATTAACGATTTCTGAAGGGTGCTTAACACGCTTCCACGCCATATCAGTAATGTGTAGTAGACCATCAACACCACCAAGGTCAACGAATGCACCGTAGTCAGTAAGGTTCTTAACGATACCTTTAACTTCTTGACCTTCAACAAGGTTAGCAAGAAGCTCTTCACGTTCTTGTGAGTTTTCAGATTCGATAACTGCACGACGTGAAACTACAACGTTGTTACGTTTTTGATCAAGCTTGATTACTTTAAATTCAAGCTCTTTGCCTTCAAGGTGAGTTGTGTCACGTACTGGACGAACATCAACAAGTGAACCAGGTAGGAAAGCACGGATTGAATCAACTTCAACAGTGAAACCGCCTTTAACTTTACCGTTGATAACACCAGTAACAGTCTCTTGCTCTTCACATGCTTTCTCAAGACGGATCCACGCTTCGTGACGCTTCGCTTTCTCACGAGAAAGGATAGTTTCACCGAAACCGTCTTCAATTGCATCTAGTGCAACATCTACTTCGTCGCCAACAGCAACTTCTAGTTCACCAGCAGCATTTTTGAACTGCTCTGCAGGGATAGCACTTTCTGATTTAAGACCAGCATCTACAAGTACAATGTTGTTCTCGATAGAGATAACTGTACCTTTAACGATAGAGCCTTGCTCTGCTTCAAAACCCTTTAAGCTTTCTTCAAATAACTGCGCAAAATTTTCTGACATACGAATATACGTCTCATATATTATTACCAATAAGCAACCATGCTGCATGGGGTTGTTAAAATAGCACTGGCATCCTGCTGGCGCATAAATAGTTTATCGTCGCTTTGGAAGTTTACCTTCGACGATCGCTGCATCTAATAAAGTCATAACCTTATCAAACACTTGCTGTGCATTAAGCTCGCTAGTATCGAGTTCAATAGCATCGTCAGCTGGTACAAGCGGCGCAACAGCACGATTCATATCGCGGTCATCACGTGCTTGAATATCTTCTAATAGACCACTTAGTGTAACATCAAGACCGCGTTCATTCAACTCAACAAAACGTCGGCGCGCGCGTTCTTCTGCACTAGCGGTTAAATAAATTTTTAATGGAGCATCTTGGAACACCACAGTGCCCATATCGCGGCCATCGGCTATTAGCCCATTTTCAGTTCGAAATGCACGTTGGCGCCGTAATAATGCTTCTCTAACGCGCGGTAAGGCTGCTACTTTTGAAGCGGCAGCTCCTACTTCTTCATTTCGAATTGTTGTTGATACATCTTCACCTTCCAGAATAACCTTTCCAGCGTTAGTTTGACTATCAACTAAAAACTGCACATCTAAGTTAGCAGCTAAAGGCACCAATGCCTCTTCGTTGTCTAGTGCAATTTGGTGATGAAGTGCTGCTAGTGCTAATACGCGATAAATCGCGCCACTATCCAGTACATCCCACCCTAATTTATCGGCTAACAAGCGACAAACAGTTCCTTTACCTGAACCACTTGGGCCATCAACGGTGATCACGGGCATTAATAACGCCTGCATTTAAACCTCCTGCAATGCACACCAAAATAAAACTGCGACATTATACGTTACTTAATTAAATATATCCGCTTTTTGTATGTAACTTTTTATATTTCAACTTTAGTCATTTATTGACTAACTGATGCTAGTACATTGAAAAATGTTGGAAATGTCTTGTATGTACACTTAGGATCATTGATAGTTATTGGCTTGCCGCCTACCGCTACCATGGCAAAACACATCGCAATACGGTGGTCGTCATAGGTATCAATCGCCACATCGTTAAAGTGTTTTGGCGGTGTTATTTCGATGAAATCTTCACCTTCAACTACCTCAGCGCCCACTTTACGCAGCTCCGTCGCCATTGCATGTAAGCGATCAGTTTCTTTTACGCGCCAGTTATAGATATTACGAATAGCGGTTGGACCATCTGCAAATAACGCCACTGTCGCAAGGGTCATCGCCGCATCAGGAATAGCATTGGCATCGATATCAACACCTTTTAATTCGCCTTTACGTACCACTAAGCGCTCGTCATACCAATCTATTTTAGCACCGACCTGCTCCATCACTTTTGCAAAGCCGATATCGCCTTGCACAGATTTTGCACCTACACCTTTGATCTCGATTTCACCACCGGCAATTGCCGCCGCAGCGACAAAGTAAGATGCACTTGATGCATCCCCTTCAACCATAATACGCTCAACAGCTTGGTATTGCTGCGCACCTTTTACAGTAAAGGTTTTATAGTTATCGTGAGTTACCGATATGCCAAAGCGAGCCATTACATCTAAGGTAATATCAATATACGGTTTAGATACCAACGTCCCCTTAATTGTAATGCACGTATCGCCATTAAATAACGGCGCTGCCATTAATAATGCGGTAAGAAATTGGCTCGAAATACTGCCATCAATTGCAACGTTGCCGCCATTAATTTGCCCACCAACAATTTTAAGTGGCGGATAGTCTTTATTTTTTAAATAACTAACATCCCCACCGAGCGCTTGTAATGCATCAACTAGGTGACCAATTGGACGTTCCTCCATACGTGGCTCGCCAATTAGTTCATAGTTTCCCTTCACAGCGGCTAAAACCGCAGTCAGTGGGCGATACGCAGTGCCTGCATTACCTAAAAACAATGGCTCAGCTGGAGTCAAAAACTGCCCGCCAACACCTTTTACAGTGGCTACAGTTTTATCATCATTAAGACTGACATCAACGCCCAATAATTTTAATGCACCAAGCATATGACGAATATCATCACTGTCTAATAAGTTTTCTACAACCGTTGTGCCTTGCGCAAGTGCCGCTAACAATAAAATACGATTTGATAAACTTTTTGAGCCAGGTAAGGTAACACTGCCATTTACTAGATTAATTGGCTCTAAGCGTAACTGCTCCATTAACTGTGCTCCTTGGCAAATTTCGCCATAAAGTCAACTAACGCTTGTACACCGGCAAGTGGCATGGCGTTGTAAATACTCGCACGCATACCGCCAACAATACGGTGACCTTCAAGTGCAAGTAAGCCAGCTTCTTTTGCTTGGGCTAAAAACTGTGCATTTAAGCTTTCATCATTGAGCCAAAAAGGCACATTCATACGTGAACGACAATGCTTAGCAACCTTATTGCTATAAAACGGTGATTCATCAATAAAGCCGTACAGCAGTTCGGCTTTTGCTATATTTTGCTGTTCCATGGCTTTAACACCACCATTTTTCTCAAGCCAGTCAAATACTTCTGCCGCTAAATACCAAGCAAACGTAGGTGGCGTGTTATACATGCTGCCTTGTTTTACTTCGAGTGCGTAATCAAATATACCTGGCTTTGCAACCCCTTCACGCTCAAGCAACGTTTTACGAATGATCACAATGGCAAGGCCTGATGGACCAATATTCTTTTGTGCACCAGCGTAAATTAAATCAAACTGATCAACATCAAACTCACGCGATAAAATAGTTGATGACATGTCTGCAACGATCGGCGCTGTTGGGTGACTTGGTACATCAAACACTTCAATGCCATCAATGGTTTCATTTGGACAATAGTGGATGTATGAAGGATCGGCTGGAAATTGCCACTCACTAACTGGTTTGATAGAAAATTGCTCATTTGTGTCATTACGGACATCAAGCTCAGTGACGGTAGTGAATTTGACCGCTTCGTCAACCGCACCTTTAGACCACACACCATTTTCACAATATACGGCGTCTTTACCTGCTTGGTGCAGGTTCAGTGGCACTGCAGCAAATTGGCCTCGACCACCGCCATGCATAAACAGCACTTCAAATTCATCGCTGATATTCATTAACCGGCGTAAGCTTGCTTCACATTGTGCCGTTAATGCTAAAAATTCTTTACTACGGTGACTGATCTCCATCACCGATACACCTAAATCTTGCCAATCAAGAAATTCTTTTTGTGCTTTTTCCATCACAGCTGGCGGCAACATTGCAGGCCCAGCACAAAAATTATATATACTCATTACCTTTCCTCATTCCAGTAATTTAACAATTGTTTTTAATTGCTAATTTTAACAATTAATTTTTTTGATTTTTATAGTAAAAAAAAGCGGCCGAAGCCGCTTTAATGATTAATGTTATGCCTCTGGAGGATTATCCCCAGCGTCATCATTAACAGTGTCGACTAGTTCAACGCTTTCACCTTCGATAATAGCGTTAAGCTCATCGATTTCGATCTCTTCGATACGTTGTAAACCAACTACTTGCTCTTCGTCAATAGTTCTTATCAAAATAACACCTTGGGTATTTCGCCCAACGGTAGAAACTTCATTAACGCGAGTTCGCACCAGAGTACCTCGATTAGAGATAATCATGATTTCATCGTTATCGTCAACTTGTACAGCACCAACTACAGCACCGTTACGCTCACTTACTTTGATTGATACCACACCTTGAGTCGCACGACTCTTAGCAGGGTAGTCACTGAGCAATGTACGCTTACCGTAGCCGTTTTCTGTCACGGTTAAGATAGCACCATTCGTCTTAGGTACAATTAATGATACAACACGTTGGCCTTCAGCCATCTTAATACCACGAACACCTGTTGCAGTTCGGCCCATCTGACGAACACCCTTGAACTTGATTTCCGGGTTACCGTTTTCATCAAGTACTGGGTTGCCGTTTTCATCTAAAACAGGTGATTCTTCGGCTTCTTTAAAGCGAACAACTTTACCAGCATCAGTAAACAACATGATTTCGTTGCTACCATCAGTGATATCGACACCAATCAAGCTATCACCGTCGTTTAAGTTAACGGCAATAATACCGCTAGCACGTTGACGGCTATACGCAGTCAATGGTGTTTTCTTCACGGTACCAAATGCAGTTGCCATAAAGATGTATTTATTTTCTTCATACTCACGTACTGGCAAGATAGCCGTAATACGTTCGTCTGCTTCAAGCGGCAATAAGTTTACAATTGGCTTACCACGGGCTGCACGACTGGCAAGTGGTAATTGATACACTTTAAGCCAATATAAGCGACCTGCCGTTGAGAAACATAAAATAGTATCGTGAGTATTAGCAACTAGTAGACGTTCAATGAAATCTTCATCTTTCATCTTGGTTGCTGATTTACCTTTACCACCACGGCGCTGTGCTTCGTAATCAGACAATGGCTGATACTTCACATACCCTTCGTGAGATAGGGTTACTACTACGTCTTCTTCTGTGATCAAGTCTTCAAGACTAATATCATGAGCCGCTGCATTAATTTCAGTACGACGTTCGTCGCCGTATTGCTCTTTAATTTCAACTAACTCATCGCGGATAACTTCCATTAAACGCTCAGGATTAGCAAGAATATATAAAAGCTCGGCAATTAAATCTAATAACGTTTGGTATTCGCTTAGAATCTTTTCATGTTCAAGACCAGTAAGCTTGTGTAAGCGTAAATCTAGAATTGCTTGGGCTTGTTGCTCAGAAATATAATACTGACCATCACGAATGCCTAAGTCATCCGCTAACCAATCTGGACGGGCAACATTTGCTTCACCGGCTTTTTCAAGCATGGCTTTTACATTACCTAATTCCCACGGGCGGCTAGCAAGTGCTACTTTAGCTTCAGCTGGCGTTGGTGAGTTACGAATAAGCTCGATAATTGGGTCAATGTTAGCAAGTGCAATTGCTAAGCCTTCAAGCATGTGTGCACGATCGCGGGCTTTACGTAGGTCAAATACCGTACGACGAGTCACTACTTCACGGCGGTGAATGATGAATTCTTCAAGCATTTCTTTTAAGTTGAAACACTTAGGCTGGTTATTGATCAACGCAACCATGTTCATACCAAACACAGTTTGTAACTGAGTTTGTGCATACAGGTTGTTTAAGATCACTTCGCCTACGTCACCACGTTTGATCTCGATAACGATACGCATACCGTCTTTATCTGATTCATCACGTAATGCACTAATGCCTTCAATCTTCTTATCTTTAACAAGCTCAGCAATCTTTTCAATTAAGCGGGCTTTATTTACTTGATAAGGGATCTCGTGAACGATGATCGTTTCACGATGGGTTTTTTCGTCAACTTCAATTTCCGCACGTGCACGCATGTACACTTTGCCACGGCCAGTTAAATAGGCTTGTTCAATGCCTTTTTTACCGTTGATAATTGCCGCAGTTGGAAAATCTGGGCCCGGAATATAATCCATTAGTTCATGAATGGTTAATTCAGGGTTTTGAATAAGTGCTAAACAGCCATTCACAACTTCAGTTAAGTTATGAGGAGGAATGTTCGTCGCCATACCTACCGCAATACCCGATGAACCGTTCACTAATAAGTTAGGAACTTTGGTCGGTAATACGTCAGGAATTTGCTCTGTACCATCATAGTTAGGTACAAAATCAACAGTCTCTTTTTCAAGATCAGCCAAAAGCTCATGAGACATTTTCGCCATACGGACTTCGGTATAACGCATTGCTGCTGCTGAGTCACCATCAACTGAACCAAAGTTACCTTGGCCGTCAACTAACATATAACGTAAAGAGAATGGCTGGGCCATACGTACGATTGTGTCATACACCGCACTGTCGCCATGGGGATGGTATTTACCAATTACATCACCAACCACACGGGCTGATTTTTTGTAAGGCTTATTCCAATCATTATTAAGCTCGTTCATAGCAAACAAAACGCGGCGGTGAACAGGTTTTAAACCATCACGTACGTCTGGTAGTGCTCGTCCTACTATTACGCTCATTGCGTAATCTAAATAGGAGTTTTTTAACTCGTCTTCAATATTGACTGGCAGAATTTCATTGGCGAAATCAGTCATTTGATATCACATTCCTTCAGTATTGACCCACGAAAGTGCCACATATGGGCGCTTGCGGGGATTTAGTTATTATTACCAAGTCATGCTACCACAATTTATTTAGATTTACAGGCGCTAAATCTTTGCGATTTATTAATTTACCCCTATATAATGGCCTGAGATTGACGAGGAAGTTTTTTATGACCGAACATCAAAATGTAGATAGTACAGAAATTGCAAAGTTTGAAGCCATCGCTGAGCGTTGGTGGGATCGTGAAGGCGAATTTAAACCCCTTCATGAAATTAATCCATTAAGATTAGATTTTATTGCCGACAAGGCCAAAGGCTTATTCGACAAAGAAACACTCGATGTCGGCTGTGGTGGCGGTATATTGAGTGAAAGTATGGCGAGAATGGGCGCACATGTGACTGGTATTGATATGGGTCAAGAGCCGTTAACCGTTGCGAAACTACACAGTTTAGAAACCGGTGTAAACGTTGACTATATAAAAATACCTGCCGAACAGTATGCCAGCGAACACCCTGCCCGCTTTGATACTATTACTTGTATGGAAATGTTAGAGCATGTGCCAGACCCTGCATCTATCATTCATGCAGTAGCAGAATTAGCGAAACCTGGTGCCGATGTATTTTTCTCTACATTAAACAAAACCCCAAAAGCATATTTGTACGCAATTATCGGGGCGGAAAAATTATTGAAGATGGTGCCTGATGGAACCCATGATCATAAAAAGTTTATCAAACCAGCACAACTCATTGCATGGGCAGAACAAGCGGGCCTCAAAGTACGTGCTAGTGCGGGATTGAGTTATAACCCTTTATCAAAGCAGTACAGCTTAAATACCGATGTAAGCGTTAATTATATTCTGCATTTTGAGAAACTAGCGTAATGGCTGGTTTTAACACAGCAACCCCCGCAATTGATTACGACGCCTTTATTTTTGATTTAGACGGTACATTACTCGATACCGCAGATGATTTAGGGGCTGCGCTAAATTACGTACTCGCTGATCATAACCAACCATCAGTAACCGCTGATATATATCGCCCTGCAGCTTCTAACGGTGCAATGGCGCTGCTTGCAGCTGGATTTGGTCAGCAATGGCACGATCACCCAAATCAAGCTGACTTACGCCAGCAGCTATTAACTGCCTACGCAGATAATATTGCCACCCATAGTCAATGCTTTACTGGAATTGCACAATTATTGATCGCGCTTGATCAACAACAGATCAAATGGGGGATCATGACTAATAAACCTGAGTTTTTGACTATTCCATTAGTTGCTGCAATTGCTGAACTAAAAGATGCACAGGCAATTGTCAGTGGTGACACCCTCGATATCGCTAAACCATCTCCTTTACCTTTACTGCATACAGCCCAACTGTTAGATGTTGATCCGAGTCGTTGTTTGTATATCGGTGATGCGCAGCGTGACATAATTGCAGCCAAGGCTGCAAACATGCACAGCGCTGCTGCGTTGTGGGGCTACATCCCTAGTGAAGCTGAAGCATTGAGTTGGCAAGCCGATTTTAATTGGCAATCACCTATTGATGCATTTAACCATATATAGTGCCATGTTAAATTTTAACCACTACATATTGTGATCGTGTTACTTTTTGCACATTGTTTGTTGATAAAAAAAGCAGCCAAAATTTATTTTTAAAATGCGTAAATTTAATCGATCATCAGTTGATTTTTATAAATTTCATTTTAATCAGATGGTCAAAGGTTAATGGCTACTAACACAAGCGTGTTATCCCAACGTTATCCACAATTAGGGGCGTTTATGCCCCTTGCAAATGATCGCATACCACACTATCTTGTGATCTAGAATTTGATGAACACCAGATGTTGTGGCTAAATGTTATTCAATTAAATTCGCGCTAATACAATTTTATTGCAATAAAAAATTTATTTTAAGAAAAATGTGTCACTAAAAAATATTATATCCCAAGGAATACAGGCAAAACTATGAACCAACAGCTATCTGTAAGCAAACGTGACGGCCGTAAAGAGTCACTTGATTTAGATAAGATCCATCGCGTTATTGCTTGGGCCGCCGAAGGTCTAAATAATGTGTCTGTCTCACAAGTTGAGCTGAAATCGCACATCCAGTTTTATGATGGTATTCGTACTGAAGACATCCATGAAACCATCATCAAAGCGGCCGCTGATCAGATCTCTAAAGAGTCGCCTGATTATCAATATTTATCAGCCCGCTTAGCTGTATTCCATTTGCGTAAAAAAGCCTATGGTCAATTTGAGCCACCGCGCTTGTATGATCATATCGTTAAGTTAGTTGAAGATAAGCGTTACGATGCACACTTACTAGCTGACTACACAGAGCAAGAAATTGATCAACTGGATGAATACCTTGATCATGGACGTGATTTAAACTTCAGCTATGCTGCTGTTAAACAGCTTGAAGGTAAATATTTAGTACAAAACCGTGTTACGGGTGAAATTTATGAAAGCGCACAGTTTTTATATATTTTAGTTGCAGCCAGCTTGTTCTCTGATTACCCAAAAGAAACGCGTTTAGACTACATAAAGCGTTTTTACGATGCAGTGTCATTGTTCAAAATTTCATTACCTACGCCTATTATGGCGGGAGTTCGTACCCCTACGCGTCAATTCAGTTCATGTGTACTGATTGAATGCGGTGACAGCCTAGATTCAATTAATGCAACCTCATCAGCGATTGTAAAATACGTATCGCAACGTGCAGGTATTGGTATTAATGCTGGTCGTATTCGCGCACTAGGTAGCCCTATTCGCAATGGTGAAGCATACCACACCGGTTGTATCCCGTTTTATAAGCACTTTCAAACGGCTGTTAAAAGTTGTTCGCAAGGTGGTGTCCGTGGTGGCGCAGCAACCCTGTTCTATCCACTTTGGCATCTAGAAGTTGAAAACTTATTAGTGCTTAAAAACAACCGTGGTGTTGATGATAACCGCGTTCGTCATTTAGATTACGGTGTACAGTTTAATAAACTAATGTACTCACGTTTGATCAAAGATGATTACATCACATTATTCAGCCCGTCTGATGTGCCTGGTTTATATGATGCATTTTTTGAAGATCAAGATGAATTTGATCGTCTTTACGTACAATATGAACAAGACGAGTCAATTCGTAAAAAACGTATTAAAGCTATTGAGCTGTTTTCAATGTTTGCACAAGAGCGTGCTAGCACTGGCCGCATCTATTTACAAAATGTTGACCACTGTAATACACACAGCCCATTCATTGCTAAAGTGGCACCAATTCGCCAATCTAACTTATGTTTAGAAATTGCATTGCCAACTAAACCACTTAACAATGTTAATGATGAAGAAGGTGAAATTGCACTGTGTACGCTGTCGGCCTTTAACTTAGGTGCGATTGAGTCACTGGATGAACTTGAAGAGCTTGCAGAACTTGCGGTACGTGCACTTGATAACTTACTGGATTTCCAAGACTACCCGGTGCCAGCAGCACATAATGCAACTATGGGCCGTCGTACACTCGGAATAGGCGTAATCAACTACGCATATTACCTTGCTAAAAATGGCAAACGTTATTCTGATGGCAGTGCCAATGCATTGACTCACAAAACATTTGAAGCAATTCAGTATTACCTAATGAAAGCCTCAAATGAACTGGCTAAAGAACGTGGTGCATGTCCTAAATTTAACGAAACAACGTATTCGCAAGGTATTATGCCAACCGATACGTACAAACGTGATTTGGATAAAATTTGTGATGAACCATTGCATTTAGATTGGGATACATTACGTGCCAATATCAAAGAGCATGGTATGCGTAACTCAACGTTATCTGCGTTGATGCCATCTGAGACATCGTCGCAAATTTCAAATGCAACGAATGGTATTGAACCACCACGTGGTCATATCAGTGTTAAAGCCAGTAAAGATGGTATTTTAAAACAAGTTGTACCTGAGTATGAACGCCTTAAAAATAACTATGAATTATTGTGGGATATCCCATCAAATAAAGGTTATTTAGAATTAGTGGGTATTATGCAAAAGTTTGTTGACCAAACAATTTCTGCCAATACTAACTACGATCCAAATAAGTTTGAAGGTGGTAAAGTACCAATGAAGGTCTTATTACAAGATTTACTGGGTGCTTACAAACTTGGCGTTAAAACCCTTTACTACCATAACACCCGTGATGGTGCATCTGATATGCAAGAAGATACACCAGAAGTGGAAGATGATGATTGTGCAGGCGGTGCGTGTAAAATCTAATCGGTAATAAATATAAATTGGAAGCGGGCTATACGCCCGCTTTGCCCTGTTCGTTTTTTGAGTGATCTTATGTCTTATACTACTTTTAGCCGAAACCATAATAACCAACTACAAGAACCGATGTTTTTCGGCCAAACCGTTAACGTATCGCGTTATGATCAACAGAAGTACCCTATTTTCGAAAAGCTAATTGAAAAACAACTATCGTTTTTTTGGCGTCCTGAAGAAGTCGATGTAAGTAAAGATCGGTTAGATTTTCAGGCCTTACCTGATCACGAAAAACATATATTTTTAAGTAACTTAAAATATCAAACCTTACTTGATAGTGTGCAAGGTCGCTCGCCTAATGTTGCGTTACTGCCAATTGTGTCGATCCCAGAACTTGAGACCTGGATTGAAACATGGGCATTTAGTGAAACAATCCATAGCCGTTCATATACACATATTATTCGTAACGTTACCCAAGCCCCTGAGCTTATTTTTGATGATATCGTTAGTAACGAAAAGATCAGTGAACGTGCTGATGCCGTAACTAAATATTACGATGAATTAATTAATAAAGTGGCTGTGTATAACTTATACGGTGAAGGTAAACATGAACTTAATGGCGAAACAGTTCATATCAGTTTATTTGAACTTAAAAAGCTTTTATACCTTGCAATGATGTCAGTGAATATCTTAGAAGCGATCCGTTTTTATGTCAGTTTTGCCTGTTCATTTGCGTTTGCAGAGCGAGAATTAATGGAAGGTAACGCTAAAATTATTAAGCTGATCGCCCGTGATGAAGCGCTTCATCTTTCTGGTACTCAGCATATTTTGAATATTATGCAGGATGGTAAAGACGATCCTGAAATGGCTATCGTAGCAGCCCAGTGTCGTGATGAAGCGATCAAGATGTTTGTTGATGCTGCTGAACAAGAAAAAGAATGGGCTGAATACCTGTTTAAAGATGGTTCAATGATTGGCTTAAACAAAGATATTTTATGCCAATACGTTGAGTACATTACTAATGCTCGTATGACTGCAGTTGGTTTACCAACACAGTTTAAAACCAGCAGTAACCCTATCCCATGGATCAATTCATGGTTAGTGTCAGACAATGTACAAGTTGCTCCACAAGAAGCGGAGATCAGCTCATACCTTGTAGGCCAAATTGACTCTCAAGTTAATGCCTCTGATTTCGGTGACTTCGATCTCTAATGACCAGCAACAAAACTGCAAAGATCCACTTTGCAGATAATAGCCAGTGTGTAGATTTTGACACTGGCTGTCATTCCCTTTTAGACTGCCTAGAACAACAGCAATATGAAATTCCTTTTCAGTGTAGAGAAGGATATTGTGGTGCCTGTAGAGCAACCCTAGTAGCAGGGCAAGTCACCTATAACGAAGAACCACTCGCCTTTGTACGTGATGGAGAAGTACTGCTGTGCTGCTGTAAACCCGATGGCAATATCACTCTCAATTTGAAGTAATTTGTTAATGCCAGTCAAACTGCTTTGTTTCATAGCAATGTATTTTATCACTGATCATTAAACTACTTTCATCTATGGTTACATCCCAATTTAAACTGCGGGTTAAATCCACCTGAATATCATCAATAAACTGCTGGTCAATCTCAATAATATGGCTATTATCAAATAACTTTAACCGTGACTGAGATTGCGTTAACCATTCACTATTGCCCGTTGTTAAAATTAATAATTCATCCACCTGCTTAGCGATCTTAACTAATTCATCAAGGTCAGGTTTATCAACACTTAACCAGGTTTTATAATGTTCATCCAACGCTTGAATTCCTACATCTGGCTGTAGTTTATCAGCAAGTTTATTAAGCACTGCATGGCTGTCATAAGATAAAATACAATAGCCTAACAGCTTTAAAACAAAATGCTCCAGTGTTTCATTTTTAGTCAACGCTGTGGTAAAAATTTCTTTGTGATTACGCTGATGACGCAGATCAGCTATGCTAAATCGTGCTTTAAAAATACGTGTTTTATCAGACATAATATTCACCAGTCTCGCCGTTACTCCTATTGAGTATAGCCCAATCTGATATAAGCACGTTTATTTTAAAGTTATGGTATAACATTATTGATCAGCACAAATGATGGTGTTATATTATATCACAACATAATAGCAACAACGTAGTAACCATGATCCGACATTCATTAATATCAACTGCAATTATCACTGCTTTAAGCTCTTTTTCTGCTCATGCTGCGCTGGTAACTGGGCAAGTTTTTGACAATAACAAGCAACCACTCAGCTATGCCGATGTGCACGTACACGGTAAAGCACAGTCAATTAAAACTGACGAGAATGGCCGATTTAGTATTAATATTGATGCTAATAGCCAATTACATATTAGTAAAAATAATTTTGTTGATGCTAGAGTTCAAGTAACTGAAACCAGTTCTGCTCTAAATATCACGCTTGTACCTACGTCAGTTGAATCTGTCGTTGTGTATGCCTCCGCCCTGCATAAAAATAGCTTAGAGATGATTTCACCAGTGAGTGTACTCAGTGGTGATGAACTGCGCAATAAAGCAAAACCCACGTTAGGCGAAACGCTCAAAGGCCTTCCGGGTGTTAATGCCAGCTATTTTGGCCCTGTTTCATCTAGCCCTATAATCCGTGGCCTAGATGGCCCTCGCGTTAAAATCACCCAAAATGGCTTAGACAGCAGCGATGCGTCACGTATTGGCCCAGATCACGCAACATCGAATGACAGCCTAGCTGCAGAACAGATTGAAGTTTTGCGTGGCCCAGCTACGCTACTTTATGGCTCAGGCGCGATTGGTGGCGTAGTTAACGTAGTAGATAACCGCATTCCAACTGATAATATCGAGCAGTTAACTGGGGCTGTTGAATACAGCCATGACACGGTTTCAAATGCCAACACCTATGCTGCCAAGCTTGAGACGGGCCATAACAACTTTAACTTCCATTTTGACGGTACCAAACGCACTGGTGATGACTACCAAACTCCGCGTTTTAACTTACCTGAAGAAGAGCACGAAGATCATGAGGGTCATGACGAAGAAGAGCATGAAACAGCCACCTCGGTAAAAAATACCTTTATTGATAGCCAAACCGTTAACTTTGGTACCAGCTATGTAGGTGAGCATTTAACGCTAGGTGTTTCTTATGGCCGTATTGAAACCGACTACGGTATTCCAGCACATAGCCATGAACATGAACATGGCCATGATCACGAACACGACCATGATGAAGGCGAAGAAGAAGCCGTTTATGCGCGTGTAGAACAAGATCGCTGGCAAGGTTTGATGAGCTATGCATTACACAACAACTGGATTGAAACTATTAATTTACGTCTAGGTTATACTGATTATCGCCATGCTGAAATTGAAGATGGCGCGATCGGTACTATCTTTAGTAATGAAACCACTGAAGCACGTTTAAATATCGAGCATAAGTTAGGTAATTGGCATGGTATGGCTGGTTATCATTTTAGTGACTCTGATTATGATGCCGATGGTGAAGAAGCCTTCACACCCGCGAGCAAAACGACTACTCATGCATTATTTATCCTCGAAGAAAAACAGTTTGGCAACGTGACATTAGAATTAGGTGCGCGTATTGAAGATTATAATATTGATAGTAATGTCGGTGCTGCTGCGCATGACCATGATCATGACCATGACCATGACCATGAAGATGATCATACTGATGAACACGCCAATGAAATAACGCCTTACAGTAAAAGCTTTACTAATCTGAGCGCTTCAGCAGGCGCTATTTGGCAATATACACCCGGACAAAGTATTGCGCTGAGCGTGTCACACTCTGAACGCGCACCGTTATCAGCCGAGCTATTATCAAATGGTGTCCATATTGCAACTGGCACCTATGAGCTTGGTTTAGGCTACGCGATAGAAGACGGTGAAATTCACTTCGAACCTGAAAATATCAAACAAGAAACATCAACCAATATTGATTTTGGCTTTAGACGCTTTAGTGGCGATTTTGGTTATACGGTTAACTTTTTCTATAACGACATTGCCAATTTTTACTATCAGCAGAACACGGGGTTAGTGTTTGATGAAGAGCACGGCCTTGAAGCTGCAGAGCCTGGCCACGATGATGGTATGGCTGTTTATCAATTTGTCAGTAAAGATGCGAAATTATACGGCATTGAATTTGACGCACATTATCAATTAAATTCAAATGCGATGGTAAAAGTATTTGGTGACTCAACCACTGCAAAACTTGCTGATGATGAAGGGTATTTACCGCGTATTCCGGCAAATAAGTTAGGTTCAGAATTACAGTATAATATCAGTGATTGGCAGTTCAGCTTAACTGGCACACACTACTTTGAACAACGTGATATTACGGCTTATGAAACCGCAACTGATAGCTATACACTGTTTGATGCGCAAGCAAATTACCAATTAAGTGTCGGTCCGGTAGATACACAGTTTTATATCAACGTTGATAATATTACGGATGAACTGGGTTTTGTACATAGTTCATTTATTAAAGATGAAGCGCCACTACCCGGGCGTAACTTTAGAATTGGTCTACGTGGTTATTTCTGAACTCAGTAAATAACCATAAAAAAGCCGCGCTAATAGTTATTAGCGCGGCTTTTTATTACTCAATTTCTAATTAAAGAATTTCGTGTAGCTCAACGTCAAATACCAGTGTTGAGAATGGTGCAATTGCAGCACCGGCACCACGTTCTCCATAAGCAAGCTCATGAGGAACATAGATACGCCATTTGGTGCCTTCAGGCATCATTTGTAATGCTTCAGTCCAGCCTTTGATCACGCCACCAACTGGAAACTCAGCAGGTTGACCACGCTCATAAGAGCTGTCAAATACAGTACCGTTGATAAGTGTACCGTGATAATCAACACGCACTGTTGACTCAGCAGTTGGCTTGTTGCCTTGACCTGTTGCTAGTACTTCATATTGAAGACCAGACTCAGTCACTGTGATTTCAGCACGTTTTGCATTTTCTTCTAAGAATGCAATGCCTTCAGCTGCAAGTACTTTCGCTTCTTCTTCACGACGGGCTTGGATTTCAGTGTTGATTTTTTCGAATGCAGCTTGGATCTCAGGGATCTCAACTTGGAAATCGCCGCCCACATACGCATCTTTCATGCCTGCAAATACTGAATTTAAGTTTAAACCTTCGAAAGGGTTAGCTTTAAGTTGCTCACCCATCTGTAGGCCAATACCGTAACTTGCTTTTTCAGCATCTGTAGTAAAATTATCTGACATAATATGTTTCACGTTTTGTTTATACCAAGCTTAATAACGCTGGTATCAGTTAAAAGACGCGCCTATGCTATCATAAAAAAAAGCCCTTTTGGGCTTCTTTAGAGCTAGTTTTTAGTGAGTTTTCGCTTTATTAAGCGCACAGCAAAAGTCAAGATTGGCAAGCTGATTAAAATACCAGCAAGTAATGGACGACTCAGTAATGCCTGCGTACCAACTAATAACACCGGCACAACTAATAAACCGATACAGCCAATAAATATTGCTGCAATTTCTGGCCAGTATTTATCATATTTAGTAATTAAATGCCCAGCTAATAGATTAAAGCCTAGGCAGTAAAGCATAGCTGTGAGCAATACATGCTCTGGTTGTGCATCCATCGCCATTTTAACGAGTAAGTTAATAGCACTGTGATAACAGTAGCCAAACACCGACCATAACAGTACGTGTTTTAGCACCCGTTGTGTGGTGTTTAATTGATTTTGCTGTGACATCTTAAACTCCAGATAGCAAAAAGCCGCCCATAAGGCGGCTTTTCAAATATGGTGGAGAGATAGGGATTTGAACCCTAGAGGGGCTATAAACCCCTGCCGGTTTTCAAGACCGGTGCATTCGACCACTCTGCCATCTCTCCGTACGGCGCGGATAATAGGGGTTAGCTGCCTTGTTGTAAAGCCCTAAAAGTAAAAAAGTTCAAATTAATCGTTATAATTACTCGAAGCGCTTAAAAACACATCAATAATACTGTTTTGGACGTTTCGCGACCCACGAACACAGTAAGCAGACTAATAAGCTAAAAGTTACAAAACTTAAGCTCTGAAAGATTAAATCAAAGCGGTTTAGATCATCACTTGGTACAAGCACCAATACAAAAGCGGGTAAAATACTCACAAACAACACATAACAACACACTTTAAACGCTCTACCAAAATCAAATCGTCTTGTGCGTTGCATCCACCACGCTAAGATAACCACAATAGCAGTTGATGAGATCGCGATTAAATGAGGAGTCTGTGTACTAAATGCTGTGTAAAGAGTGATAGCCGCACCAACAAAGCCCCATAAGGACCACGTTAACCATTTTTCTTTTTCACGTAAAAATAAATTTCCCATTATCCTCGTCTTCTTGTTGTTATTCTAATTAAGACACTCCATACATTAACAAACTGCAGAAAAATAACAAACCATTGTATTGAGGGTTATTGCATCCAAGCGCTTCAGACAGCCAAGCTACCTAAAGATAATAACAAAGGTAGCCTTAATGCACTCTGACTGAAATAACACGACAAAGTTCCAATTAATTACGTTTTGGCAACTATAAGTTTGTGAAAAAGTGTTCTGGGCTATGACGAACAGTCTTTTTACAGTCCACTTCTGGAGTGCCTAAATACAGGTAACCGACAATCTCATCTTCATTATCAAGCTTTAACGCCGCTTTTACCGCCTCACTTTGCGCAAAGTAACCAGTACGCCAGACACCACCAAGTCCCTGCGCAAAAGCTGCTTGTTGCATAGCTAACACAGCACAACCAGCACTTTGTACTTGTTCGATACGCGGTACTTTTGGATGCGCTTGATATTTGGCAATGGCAATGATTATCATCGGTGCACGCAGCGGTAACTCTTTGGCACGATTAATTACTTTTTCATCTTGTTGTTCTGCAACTGCACTTTGATAATAAATTTCGCCGAGTCGTTCTCGCGCATCTTCTGCAACAACAATAAATTGCCAAGGCGCAAGGCAACCATGATCAGGCACACGAAGCGCTGCTTGTTTAATAATATCAAGTTGACTGTTGTTTGGGGCAGGTGCAATCAGTCGAGGATCTGACTGACGAGTCAATAAAAGCTCAATAGCGTCCATAGCGATTCTCTAATTAAAAAAGAAACTAGCATAGCATTGATAGGGATTGCTGAGAAAGTTTGAAAGTTAGAAAGTTTGCGACGGGCGTCGCAAACTGACAGGTAGAGATTTAGATTATTCGAATCTTTTCCGTAACCAGTGATCAAGGCTAACAAAACGCCCACCGCCGGTAAAAAATAAACTCAATAACATCGCAAAATAAATTGCTGAAAACTCAATGCCATTATTCAAAATCGACGGTTTACCCTTTTCATAAAGATAATCTGGGAAACCATGTTCTTGTACAAGTCCTCGAATTTTCTCAATACGTTCTTTTACTTCACGAGAATTATCTAAACTTTCTTTTGCACCGGGGATCGCCAACCAATCAAGTACTTGTGCAGCACTGGTATCTGGATCTGTCGGCGCAATCGCAAACCAGCCATTGTGCCAATGTACAGAGGTTGCGGCAACGACCATAGTAAACATCAGCGGTATGCTAACCAGACGGGTTAATAAACCAACTAAGAGCAGCCAGCCACCGAGAAATTCACTCCAGCCAGCTAAAAAAGCCAGTAAATCAGGAAAAGGTAAGCCTAAGCCCCAGTCTGGGTTACCAAACCAAGCAACAACATCTGGAGAAGCTAAAAAGAATTCAAAAAACCCATTACCATTACCACTGATATTTAGCTTGTTATAACCTGCGATGATCATAACTGGCGCCAGTATCAGTCTAAATAGTAAAGCAGGGATACCATCAAAAATGGCTATTTTTTGGAGGGAAGTTTTATATAGTGTGATCAATGTATTCATCGTAGCAGTCTAGTCTTTTGTAATGTATTAAACAAAGACCGCTACGATTAAAAGTTTATTTCAGTTAAATTTTACGCGCGACCTGAAGCGCTTCATAAATAGCTCGTTTTGCATCAATTGCTGATGCTAATTTGGCCCCGCCAATTACATGTACTTTAGGATTATCGATTAACCCCGACATTAATTCGTTATTAGAGACTTGCCCGATACAAGCGATCACTGTATCAACAGGTAGCACCTGCTCCTCTCCTGCCACAGTAATTTTTAGACCTTGCTTATCAAAATGATGATACTGACAATCAGCGATCTGTTTTACACCATGTTGCTTTGCAACTTGACGATGTATCCAGCCCGTTGTTTTACCAAGCTCACTGCCAAAACGCCCGGCGCTGCGTTTTAGCATAAACAATTGACGATTATCTTTATCTGGACTTGGCTGACATTCAATTCCCCACTGCGATTTAAAATCAGCAATACTTTGATCTTTATGTTCACTTAAAAAAGCAACCATATCAAAGCCAATGCCGCCGGCACCTAAAATTGCAATAGATTGCCCTAATTCAACTTCGCCTCGAATAACTTCATCGTATGAAAAAACACGTTTATTATCCGCGCAGGTAAAGTTTGCCTCACGCGGGCGCACACCCGTTGCAAACACCACGTCATCGTATTGCTCAAGCATTTTATCGGTAAAAGGAGTATTGAGTGTTACCGTGACCTTCAGACGTTCAAGTTCATTAATAAAATAACGCAAGGTATGATTGAAATCTTCTTTACCAGGAATTCGCATCGCTAAATTAAATTGGCCGCCCATATCTGTATTTTTATCAATCAGCGTTACCGTATGGCCTTTTTGCGCTAAGTAACAACTGGCAGATAAGCCCGCAGGCCCAGCACCTACAACCAACACATTTTTAGCCTTGTTGGTCAGCTCAAGAGGATAATCTAGCTCAAACCCCGCTTGAGGATTCACTAAGCATGTTGCTCGTTTACCTTTAAATACATGATCTAAACAGCCCTGATTACAGCCGATACAAATATTAATGTGTTTACTTTGTTGTGCTTGGTATTTATTAAAAAATTCTGGATCGGCTAATAGTGGTCGTGCCATCGAAATCAGATCGGCATCCCCTGCAGTTAAAATTTCATTGGCAATCTCGGGGGTATTAATACGATTTACAGCAATGACAGGAACCGATACCACTTCTTTTAAACGTTTTGAAGCTTCTTTAAATGCACCTGCTGGCACCATACTCGCAATAGTAGGTACTCGTGCTTCATGCCAGCCTATGCCAGTATTTAAAATATCAACTCCAGCCTGCTCTAATGCTTTGGCCTGGATCGTAACCTCTTCAGGTGTTGACCCATTCGGAATTAAATCCATCACCGATAATCGAAAGATAATTAAAAATTCTTTATTTACTTTGGCACGTACAGCTTTGACTATCTCTAACGCTAAACGCATACGGTTTTCTAAACTTCCACCGTATTCATCTGAGCGTTTATTGGTATGCGGTGCCATAAACTCATTAATCAAATAACCTTCTGAGCCCATCACTTCAACGCCATCGTAGCCTGCCTTTTGTGCTAAATAGGCGGAATGAGCAAAGTCTTTGATGGTTTTTTTTATTGCACTGAGCGACATTGCTTTGGGTTGATATGGGTTAATAGGTGCTTTAATTGCACTTGGTGCTTGATTAAATGGATGATACGCATAACGTCCAGCATGTAATAATTGTAAGCAAATCTTACCGCCGTGTTGATGGACAACATCAGTGTATGCACGGTGCTTAAACACATCATAATAGCTATTAAAAGACGATGAGATTGGGGTTAATTTGCCACGCAAATTAGGACTGTAGCCCCCCGTAATGAGC
This sequence comes from Pseudoalteromonas sp. SG43-7, assembly GCF_014164295.1. Taxonomy (NCBI): domain Bacteria; kingdom Pseudomonadati; phylum Pseudomonadota; class Gammaproteobacteria; order Alteromonadales; family Pseudoalteromonadaceae; genus Pseudoalteromonas; species Pseudoalteromonas sp. SG43-7. The sequence goes on along the minus strand of NZ_JACJEY010000004.1, from coordinate 137,251 downwards.
ATCGCAGTACCACCTTTAGCGCGCGCTTCATAAAAAGCACGCAGTCGTTTTCGGTTATGCCATCCCTCTTCAAGCCCCGTGTGCATTGAGCCCATTACCAAACGGTTACGTAGCTGTGTGTGTTTCAATTGTAATTGTTGTTCTAACATCCTCTGCCCCAATGAACTGGTCTAACCTCTATACATTAGCCAATTTTGCTCGATTGGCAAGCAATAAGCAACAAAAGCGATAAATTAGTTAATATGTTCACATTCTCACGGTTAAAACCTCGCTCATAAATACTTAGTTACGATTTAACAGTTAAATTAATTTTTATTCTGGGCTAAGATGGTGACAGATATAAGTTGTACCAGACTAAGGATTTATTTTGATTGCAAAGCTATTTAAAGGACTGTGGGCAGGAATTAACTTTTCTCGTCGTTTAGTCCTCAATTTTTTATTTGTGTTACTCGTTATTCTTTTCATTGTTTCAATCGCAAGCGATGACAATGAAATCAATGTTGCTAACACATCGGTGCTCAGGCTAAACCTCAATGGTCCAATCGTAGAAGAAAAAGTTTACGTTGATCCAATTGAAGCTGCCATCAATGATGCAACACAGGGCAACGACGAGCCGGCTGAAATTTTACTTGATGATATTATCGAAGTAATTGATCAAGCCACTGAAGATAAACGCATTAGTGTGATTTTGCTGGATTTACAAAAAATGCCTAACGCGCATTTAAATAAATTAAAACAAATCACTCAAGCGTTAGAGCGGTTTAAAGCGAGCGGCAAAAAAGTAATTGCCTCTGGTTATTATTACTCACAAGCACAATATTACATTGCTGCGCACGCTGATGAAATATCGATGCACCCTTATGGCGGTGTAGAGATCCAAGGCTTTGGCATGTACCCATTGTATTTTAAAGATGCGCTTGAAAAACTCAGTATCACTCAGCATATTTTCCGTGTTGGTACATTTAAATCGGCTGTTGAACCGTTTATTCGTAACGATATGTCAGATGCAGCAAAAGAAGCTAATAATGTATGGCTAGGTGCATTGTGGAAAGAATACAAACAAGACGTTGCCGCTGTGCGCCCATTTGATGAAGCAAACTTTGATGAAACAATGGACGTTTTTCTGGCTAAAATGCAAGCAGTTAATGGCGATTCAGGTAAATATGCCCTTGAACATCAATGGGTTGATTCTTTAAAAACCAATCAACAAATGCGTCAACAATTAATTGCCTTAGTAGGCACTGAAGAAACGGGCAAAACCTTCAACCAAGTATCATTTAAAGAATATCTCTCATTGGTTAAACCGCCGATTGAGTTTGATAACCCAATGACAGAAAAAGTCGCCGTTGTGGTTGCACGCGGTACTATCTCTGACGGCGAACGTAAAGCCGGTGAAATTGGTGGTGACTCTACAGCGGCTTTACTACGTAAAGCACGCTTAGATGATAAAGTAAAAGCGGTTGTACTGCGTATTGATTCTGGCGGTGGCAGTATGTTTGCCTCTGAAGTTATTCGTGCTGAAGTGCTTGCTCTTAAAGCAGCTGGTAAACCAGTGGTTGCTTCAATGAGCTCAGTAGCAGCTTCTGGCGGCTACTGGATTGCCTCTGCTGCCAACGAAATTTGGGCAGCGCCGAGCACAATTACCGGCTCAATTGGTGTATTTGGTAACTTTATGACCTTTGAAAACACCATGGCTAAATTAGGTGTTTATTCCGATGGCGTTGCCACAACTGAAATGGCTGGTCTATCGATCGCTCGCCCGCTTAATGAAAAAATGGCACAGGTTATTCAACTAAGTGTAGAAGATGCTTATCAACGCTTCTTAGAGGTTGTTGGTGAAGCACGAAATATGACCCCTGAGCAAGTTGACTCTATTGCACAAGGCCGTGTTTGGATTGCAAGTCAAGCGCAAGAGCTTGGCTTAGTTGACAAATTAGGCAATAAGCAAGACGCTATCAAAGCGGCAGCTGAACTGGCTAAGCTTGATTTTTATGAAGTTAAAACCATTAAGCAGAGTCTATCGGCGGAAGAGAAATTAATGCAGGATATTTTTGGAAATGCATCGATTAGATCGCTAATTGGCTCACAAAGTACGCTACAAAACGCACTCTCAAACCAAGCATCTATCAATGGTTTAGTTAAGCAATTAACAACTGAGGTTGAAGGTCTAAAAGATTACAACGATCCGCAAGGCATTTATGCCCGCTGCTTAGTGTGTAATATTTCGCAATAAATAGTGTATAGGCTGTAATCGCAGCAACTAACCGTTATACTAAGCCCAGTTTTTTTACTGGGCTTTTTTTATGAAACGTAAACGTATTTATATCGCATATACTGGCGGTACGATTGGGATGAAAAAATCGAGTCGAGGCTATATTCCCGCTGAAGGTTTTTTAACACAAACCGTAGAAAACAATGCCGAATTTAATCGTGATGAAATGCCCTTATTCGATATTCACGAGTATTGCCCGCTGATTGACTCATCAGACATGTCCCCTGCTCATTGGCAACTAATCGCAGATGATATTAAAAGTAAATACCAAGATTATGATGGCTTTGTCGTGCTTCATGGCACAGATACCATGGCGTATACCGCATCTGCTTTGTCCTTTATGTTTGAAAACTTAACAAAGCCAGTGATAGTGACAGGCTCGCAAATTCCACTGTCGCAATTGCGCTCTGATGGCCAAGTAAATTTACTTAATGCGATGTATTTAGCGGCTAATTATCCGATTGCTGAGGTTAGTTTATTTTTTAATAATCAATTATTTCGCGGCAATCGTGCGACTAAAGCGCATGCCGATGGCTTTGATGCCTTTGCATCCCCTAACCTAGATCCATTAGCACTATCAGGTATTAATATTCAATTATTAAAAGGCCAGTTAAGCCCGTATGTTGAAAATGAGCTACAAGTCACCAACATCACGCCGCAACCTATTGGTGTTTTATACTTGTATCCAGGGATCAGTCATGCTGTAGTTAAAAGTCTGGTAAACGACAATATCAAAGCCCTCGTATTATTGAGCTTTGGTGTGGGCAATGCGCCACAAGATCCAGACTTTTTAGAGATCCTCTCCAGCGCAAGTAAGCGCGGAATGGTTATCGTCAATTTAACCCAGTGCTTAAAAGGGCATGTAAATATGGGCGGCTATGCAACTGGTAACGCATTACTTAACATTGGTGTGATCAGCGGTTACGATATGACCTTAGAGGCATGCTTAACTAAATTACATTACTTATTTAGCCAAAAGCTTGAAATTGAAACTATTCGCCATTTAATGCAAGACAACTTACGTGGTGAGTTAAGTAGATAAGCTGAGCGCTTTATAATAAAACTATTTTTTAAATTAAAAAGGCACGCTAATTAGCGTGCCTTTCATTTAAACCTATTGGTCTAATTAACGTACTTTCGCGTCAATCTCTACTAAATCAGTTAAATGACATACCTCACCACTATGAGTTTTAATGCCATGCTCACCAAAATAATCTCGCTGTGCTTGTACGAGATGACCATTGCTTGGTGTCGTCAACGTCGCAAAATACGTTTGCGTTGAGCTAAGTACCGGAAATGCTAATCCAGTCATCATTGCTTGACCTGCTATCTTACGCAGCGCTAATGACTCTTTTTCTAAAGTGTCGATAAACTCAACACCTTCAGCGATGTTATCTAAGTAATCAGCACGGATAATACAACCAGCACGCCACGTTTGCAGTGTTTTAGATAAATCGACTTTCCATTGATGTGCACGTGATGCACCTTTGATCAGCGCAAGGCCTTGACGATAAGCCAGTAAACTTGCAAACAAGAAGGCATCTTTAAGTTCATCTAAATCTAATTCAACCTGTGAAGTTGATTTAGCTGCATAGGTCATTTCTTTCGCTGCATGTGTGTCACCAGTATTGGTTAAGTGACGCGCTTGCACAGCTGCAACCAATGAAGGAACGGCTATACCCAGTTCTAATGCATTTTGTGCCGTCCACAAACCCGTGCCTTTCGCGCCAACTTTATTATCAATCAAATCAACTAACGCTTCACCCGCATCGGTTTCTAACGATAAAATATGACTTGAGATAGATAATAAATAGCTATTGAGTGTGCCTTCAGACCATTGATTAAAAATCTCTGCAACTTCATGTGGAGTGCGGTTAGTGCCTAAGCGTAATAATTGATACATTTCTGCGATTAGTTGCATCAATGCATATTCAATTCCGTTGTGCACCATTTTTACAAAGTGACCACTGGCTGATTGACCAACACGGGCAAAACACGATTCACCTTTGTAGCTTGCTGCTACTTTTTCAAACCATGGCTCAACGCGTTCCCAGCCGCCTTCTGAACCACTTGCCATCATCGCAGGACCATGACGCGCGCCTTCGGCACCGCCAGAAATACCCATAGTGGCAAATTCAAATTTATTTTGATATTTAAGTTTACGAGTAATACCGTCTTTATAATTACTATTGCCACAATCGACGATAATATCGTCACAATCAACGCCTGCATCAACTAAATCGCTGCAAACTGTATCGACTAACTCACCCGCTGGCACTAATAACAAAATTGAGCGAGGCGGCGTTAACCGTTTTACCATATCACCTAAATCAGACACAATGTGCAGACGATCTGCCATGCCTTGTAATTTAGCACAGCTTAATAGCTCTTCGCCCGCGTCTGGGTTTTTATCATAAGCTACTAGCGTCATCCCTTGTTCAATCAAGTTGAGAGCAAGATTTTTACCCATAACGCCTAACCCTACTAATGCAACTTGCATTTAGTGTCCTCCTCGGTAACAACTATTGGTTAGTAAATGAAATAATACCGCGCGCATTATATACCCAAGCCACTTAAAAATGCGAGCCTAGACAACAGATACAACGCTTTGCGCAAGACAAACACGCAAGATACAGTGATTATATCAAACAACCGTTGCCTCGGGGCGATAAATTTTCCTGATATGGATTTCTGAGTCGAGCATTGACGAGACCTGACACCGGTGTCATAATGTGGTCATAATTTTTTTGTATAAAATAATGACAGCTTTACACGTTACCTTGATGTCAACGCGCTATTTGCTGTCAGTAAAAACTGTATTATGCGTGTCAGTTAAACTAACACCTATAAATAACGAAAAACCGTCAACCTGCTTACAACATCGTAAGCCTACAGGAGAATTTGATGCTTAGACGCACAAAAATAGTCGCGACCCTTGGACCTGCAACCGATCGAGATAACAACTTAGAAAAAATAATCCGTGCTGGTGCAAACGTAGTGCGTTTGAATTTCTCACACGGCATTGCACAAGATCACAAAGACCGTGCCCAAGCTGTGCGTGACATTGCCAAAAAACTAGGCAAGCACATTGCTATTTTAGCCGATCTACAAGGCCCAAAAATTCGTGTATCGACATTTAAAGATGGCAAAGTAACGCTATCTGTTGGTGCAAAATTTATTCTTGATGCAAAAATGGAAAAAGGCCTAGGCGATATCAACGCTGTAGGTATTGATTATAAAGAATTACCACAAGATGTTGCCCCTGGTGACTTACTACTTTTAAACGATGGTTTAATTCAATTAACAGTAGTAAATGTTGAAGGTCATTTAGTGCATACCACAGTAACTGTTGGTGGCGTGTTATCTAACAATAAAGGCATCAACCGCTTAGGTGGTGGTTTAACTGCTCCAGCCTTCACTGATAAAGATAAAGAAGATTTATTAACTGCAGCAGAAATTGATGTTGATTATATCGCAGTATCGTTCCCACGCAGTGGCGACGATATGCGTTATGTGCGTTCACTAGCTGAAGCTGCAGGCTCTAAAGCACAGCTTTTAGCTAAAATTGAGCGTGCTGAAGCCGTTGAAACGGTAGAAGCAGTTGATGATATTATTCTTGCTTCAGATGCGGTGATGGTTGCTCGTGGTGACTTAGGTGTTGAAATTGGTGATGCTGCCTTAATGGGTAAACAAAAACTCATTATCCGTCGTGCTCGCTCACTTAACCGTACCGTGATCACAGCAACACAAATGATGGAATCAATGATCGATAACCCAATGCCAACCCGTGCAGAAGTTATGGATGTTGCCAACGCAGTCCTTGATGGCACTGATGCGGTAATGCTTTCAGCTGAAACAGCGGCAGGCGATTACCCAGAAGAAACCGTGGCAACCATGGCGCGCGTTTGTTTAGGGGCAGAATCACAAAAAGAAACTCACGTTTCTAAACATCGCTTAGACAGCCGTTTCTCTTCTAATGCAGAATCAATTGCATTGTCAGCTATGTATGCGGCAAACCATTTAGATTCAGTAAAAGCGATTATTACTTTAACTGAATCAGGTAGCACAGCAAAATTGATGTCACGTATCAGCTCTGGCTTACCTATTTATTCATTGTCTCGTCATGCCAGTACGCTTGGTCAAACAGCATTATATCGTGGTGTTTACCCGGTATTCTTTGACTCAACACAATGTGAAAAAGATAACATGGTAAAAGATGCCCTTAACACACTTGTGAATGCGGGTTCATTACAATCTGGCGATACTGTGATCATTACTCATGGTGATGCTATGGAAACGATTGGTGCAACCAACACTATGAAAATTGTTACTGTTGCTTAATTAACGCAGTTATAAAAAAACGCGAGCCAAGGCTCGCGTTTTTTATTTAAAACACATGGTTTAATTTACTTCGTTATATAACAGCTATTGAGCCCGTTTCTAAGTTAACTTGCTAACGCAGCTTTTACTTTATCGCGATAACTACGACTTACTTTTAATTCTTGTCCGTTATCAAGCACTAATAAATACTCACCACTTACCTGAGTTACAAGCTTGCTAATTTGTTTAGTATTTACAATCGCACTGCGATGGACACGTACAAATAGCTGAGGATCAAGTTCCTGTTCTAGTTCTTTCATAGTTTTTCGTAAAATATGCGTTTGACCATCTTGGCAATGTAAACACATATAGTCACCAGCGGCATCAACCCATTGAATTGTCGCTACAGGTACACGGATTATTTCACCCTGCTCTTTCACCGCTAAAGATTCTGGGTAACGGCGATCTGTTAATGTATCGCCAGTTGCCAGTTTTTTCAAAATCTCTTCACAATTATTACCAGTAATTCCAGCTACAAAACTCGCCAATTTCTTTTTATGGGCGTTGTCTTGTTGCGTCTTCAAGTAGGTATGCACTTTTTCTACCGCCTGTTTTAGTCTGTTGTCGTCGACTGGTTTAAGGATATAATCTAAAGCATGGATCTCAAATGCTTTGACTGCGAACTGATCAAATGCGGTTACGAATACAATAGCTGGTAACGCTCTGACACTTTCACTGAGTGCTCTGGCAACCTCAAATCCATTCATTCCAGGCATTTGAATATCTAAAAAAACTAAATCTATTTTCCCTGCTTGGCATGCATCGATTGCCTCTTGGCCAGAGCTACATAATTTAATGACTTCGATATCATCAAACTCCTCTAGCCTTACAGCTAAGCCTCTACGGGCTAATGGTTCATCATCGACAATCAGGGTCTTAATCTTGCTCATTTCTTCACAGCCTTCTCAAACGGAACGCGCAGATTCACTTTCAATCCACTTGGCGTATTATGTGATAACACAAACGAATAGTTATTTTCATACAAAGTTTTCAGGCGGTCTTTCGTATTTGCCACCCCTACCCCTTGTGAATTAACTAATTGGCCATTAAGTAATTCAGTACCAGGGCCATTATCGCCTACTTCCAGTAATAGTTCATTAGCAAAAACTTGTGCTTTAATATCAATCACCCCACCTTCGATCAGATGAGCTATCGCATATTTAATCGCATTTTCGATGATCGGTTGCAATATTAAACTCGGCACTAATGCATTTTTTGCTTCATCACTGATTTGCACATTCACTTGCAACCGTTCATCAAAGCGTACTCGCTCTATTTCAAGATAAAGCATCAGTGCATGCAACTCTTGTTCAAGTGGGACTTTCTTTATCGGATCGGTATTGAGTGTATAACGTAAAAAGTCGCTCAATTTCGACACCATTAAATTAGCATCTTTATTCTCTTTTACCAAAATCAATGTAGATATAGCATTAAGAGTATTAAACAAAAAATGAGGATTTAATTGATAACGTAGCATCTTCAGTTGTGCTTCATGCGCCATCGTAGTAGCTTTTAGAGCTTTTTGGCGCTCACTTTGCAGTAGTTGATAATATTTAATGCCAAAGTACAAACCACTCCAACAAAGAATAATATAAACCGAATCTAAGCCTTGTTGTAGATAGTAAAACCACTCTGTAGGACGATAGCCATGGCGATAAATCTCCCATAAATTGAACTTTTGTATTACTGCCCATAAAGTCCCTGTAATGTACGAAGCGCCGAACACTACTAACATTAAAACCCAAGGAGATGCATTCCAGGCTTTGCGATACATATAACGCAATGGCACAGTCATTAAACAGCCGGCGTAAGCATTGAGTACGATCACAAATACATAAATATCGCGCATCTCAAAGACTTTAGAGCCAATGTAGTTAACAAGTGCATAACCGACCCAACCCGCAATCTGTAATACCCAGAAAAAGCGTTGACGGTTATCAACTAAGGATTGCCAATTCAAAATAGTTAATTACCTCATTTATTTGTAATTATTATATAGCGTTAGCGCGGTTGGGATCACTACCGACTATCTCGCTTTTCACGAGCCTTACCGCAAATAACTGTTGGTGAAAACTTTATTTTAGCCACAAAAAAAGGAGCCATAGGCTCCTTTTTAATACTTATTTTTAAAAGCTTAAGCTGCCGCTAGGCCTTCTTTAGCTTTTGCAACAAGCGCTGCGAATGCAACTTGGTCATAAACAGCGATATCTGCAAGGATCTTACGATCGATTTCTACAGATGTCTTTTTAAGACCATTGATAAAACGGCTGTAAGACAGACCATTTTGACGTGAAGCAGCATTGATACGTGCAATCCATAATTGACGGAAAGTACGTTTCTTCGCACGACGGTCACGGTAAGCGTATTGACCCGCTTTAGTAACAGCCTGGAAAGCTACGCGGTAAACACGTGAACGTGCTCCGTAGTAACCTTTTGCTTGTTTTAAAACTTTTTTGTGACGTGCACGTGCGACAACGCCGCGTTTAACTCTTGCCATTTCTAAAAACCCCTATTAAGCGAACGGTAACATACGTGAAACTAGACCATGGTCGTTCTTATGAACCATCATCTTAGGACGTAGGTGTAACTTACGCTTAGAAGTTTTCTTAGTCAGAATGTGACGAAGATGCGCTTGTTTACGCTTGAAACCGCCAGAAGCAGTCTTTTTGAAACGCTTAGCCGCGCCTCTGTGACTTTTTAGCTTATAAGCCATTGCAATAACTCCAAATGTATTGCTTTAAAATTAGTAAGCAGGCGTGAGATATATTGCTATAGCTCCACTTTTAGGCCTAACTTACTGCCATATTCCGGTGAAAACCCAACATAAATGCTGCAGTTTTACTTTATTACCGGTTAGCACAGGTGAATATTTGCATATTACTTGGTGACCTGAGCTAAATTCGCTGCGTATCTTAGCTTGTTTATTGCTTTTTAGCAACAGGCGCCATCATCATAACCATTTGGCGACCTTCAACACGATTAGGGAAAGACTCAACAACTGCAAGCTCTTCCAAATCGCCTTTGATACGGTTTAATAATTCTATACCAATTTCTTGGTGGGCCATTTCACGACCACGGAAGCGGATGGTAATCTTAGCTTTATCGCCACCTTCTAAGAACTTACGTAAGTTGCGAAGCTTAACCTGATAATCACCTTCATCCGTACCAGGACGGAATTTGATTTCTTTTATCTGGATTTGCTTTTGCTTCTTCTTCTGCTCTTTTAGTTCTTTGCTTTTTTCAAAGATGAACTTACCGTAGTCCATGATTCTACAAACAGGCGGCTCAGCATTTGGGCTAATCTCTACTAGATCAACACCAGCGGCATCAGCCATAGTTTGCGCGTCTTTTAATGACTGAATTCCAGCTTGCTCGCCTTCAATGTCAATTAAGCGAACTTCTTGAGCTGTAATTTCTTCGTTAATACGATTTTTTTGGGCTGTTTGTTGCCCTTTCTTGCCGCCTCTAATAGTACGTTCCTCCAAGAATATCAAATAATAAGCGTGTAGTTAGCAATTAAATGTAAGCCCTACACGCAGAGTTTTTATAGTCGATTTTTAATTTCTTCGCTAATTTTAGCGACAAATTCATCAACATTAAATTTGCCCAAGTCTTCACCTGTGCGGGTACGTACTGCTACTTCTTGTTGTTCAACTTCTTTATCACCAACAACAAGTAAATAGGGGATACGTTTTAATGTATGTTCACGGATTTTAAAGCCAATCTTCTCATTTCTCAAGTCAGCAGCGGCTCTAATTCCAAGTTTATTTAATTTTTGTACAATTTCCTGCACATAAGCTGCTTGTTTATCAGTGATATTCATAATCACTACTTGCTTTGGTGCAAGCCAAGTCGGGAATAAGCCCGCGTACTCTTCTGTAAGAATACCGATAAAGCGCTCGATAGAGCCCAATATTGCACGGTGGATCATTACAGGTGTACGACGTTCGTTGTTTTCAGCAACATAAGTTGCCCCTAAACGCCCTGGTAATGCAAAATCTAGTTGCACTGTACCACACTGCCACGCTCTGTCTAAGCAATCGTACAAAGTAAATTCAATTTTTGGACCGTAGAAAGCACCTTCACCCGGTAAATAATCAAATTCGATGTTATTTGCTTTCAGGGCATCAGCTAATGCAAGCTCTGCTTTGTCCCACATATGATCTTCGCCAATACGCTGTTCAGGGCGTGTTGACAGCTTAACCACAATTTTTTCAAAGCCGAATGTTTCATACGTATCGTAAACCATTTGGATACACGCTGATACTTCGTCCATGATTTGCTCTTCAGTACAGAAGATATGGGCATCATCCTGAGTAAAGCCACGTACGCGCATTAGACCATGAAGTGCGCCTGACGGCTCGTTGCGATGACAACAACCAAATTCAGCCATACGCAGTGGAAGATCACGGTACGATTTTAAACCTTGATTAAAGATCTGTACGTGACCTGGGCAGTTCATTGGTTTGATTGCGTATTCACGCTTTTCAGATTCAGTGGTAAACATTGCTTCTGAATACTTTTCCCAGTGACCTGATTTTTCCCACAAAGAACGATCCATCATCATTGGACCTTTTACTTCTTCGTACTGGTACTCGCGTAACTTTTCACGCACAAACTCTTCAAGTTCACGGTAAATGCTCCACCCATCGTTGTGCCAAAACACCATGCCTGGCGCTTCTTCTTGCCAATGCCATAAATCAAGTGCTTTACCAATACGACGGTGATCACGTTTTTCGGCTTCTTCTAAACGTTGTAAGTAGGCTTTAAGTTGCTTTTTATCGCCCCATGCAGTGCCATAAATACGCTGCAACATTTTATTATCTGAATCGCCACGCCAGTAAGCACCGGCTACTTTCATTATTTTGAAATGTTGGCAAAAACGCATGTTCGGTACATGTGGACCACGACACATATCGATGTATTCTTCGTGGTGATATAATCCTGGACGGTCATCTTTAGCAATGTTTTCGTCAAGGATTTGAATTTTGTACATTTCGCCGCGCGCTGCAAATGCATCACGGGCTTCTTGCCAGCTTACGGTTTTCTTAACCACGTCGTAGTTTGTTTTAGCAAGTTGCAACATGCGCTTTTCAATAGCTTCTAAGTCATCTTGACTTAATGAATGTTCCATATCGATATCATAGTAAAAACCATTATCAATCGTTGGACCAATTGCCATTTTTGCATCAGGAAACAGTTGCTTAACTGCATGACCAATCAAGTGAGCACATGAGTGACGAATTATTTCTAAGCCGTCATCATCTTTTGCGGTGATGATTTCAAGGCGAGAATCGTCAGAAATTAAATCACAGGCATCAACACGAGTGCCATTAACACGACCAGCGATAGTGGCTTTTGCTAAGCCTGGGCCGATATCATTGGCTACATCAAGTGTACTTACAGGGTTTTCAAAACTACGCTGACTGCCGTCAGGAAGAGTAATAACTGGCATTATAAGTCCTTACTACAGTGGTGACGCCTACAATGCATCACATGTATTTATTAAATTAAAATGAATAACTCGACAACGCTTTTACGAATAAGCATTGTTAATTTTAACCGTATTTGGTTAATGTATTTGTTGAGTCTTAGCAAACACAAGCAGTTATTGTCGCGTTTGGAGCCACTAAATACAAGTATTTAGCCAGACAAATTGACAAATAACCCTCGCATTTCATACTTAATTTAATTTCAGCTGTTGGATAACCTAATGACGACGTCTAATCGTATCCGTTTTGCCACTTTAAATTTACTTAATTTTACGGCGCCACCTTATTCTTTTTATCAATTACATGAACGTTACAACGCAACGCAATGGCGGCAAAAACAGCACTTTATCACTGACTTCCTACAGCAAAGTCAAGCAATGGTTGTTGCTTTCCAAGAGGTGTTTAGCCCCAAAGAATTGGCAATTTTGTGTAAAGAGCAAGGCTATGACTATTTTGCTACTGTTGCCAGTCCACGCAGTGATCATCTCTATCCACAGGTATTATTTAACCCTGTGGTGGCGATTGCCGCGAAAATCCCTTTTCAAGCATGCCACGAACTCACCCCTTGCCCAGAACTACTTGAGTACTTAAATAATCAAAATGAATTTAAATTTAATCGCACACCTATTAAATGCAGTTTTGATGTACCTGAATTTGGTGATTTAACCTGCTACGTGGTGCACTTTAAATCACAACGGGTGCATTCAATGGCGCATATTTTAAACATTCATAATCAAGACGATCCCTTATTAAATCTATTACAACAAACCGTTGGCATGATGCAATCGCAAATATCACGCTCACTGGAAGCTTCGATTGTTTATTATGATGCACTAAAAACCCAGCGTGAAAAAAACTGTGCAACATTAGTAATGGGGGATTTTAACGACAATATTGACAGCCCTGCGCTGTCATTCATGACCCAAGGATTTCACCCTACTCGTTGCGAGCCCTGTTTAGAGCTTGAACAACCCATTGTAGGATTAACTGATTCGTTTGAATTAAGCAGTGAATCGGCAAATGGTAAAGTAAAACCAGCAACACATTACTATCAAGGTCGTGGCAATGTGCTTGATTATATTTTGACCTCAGGACACTTTAATACTGATTGTGCATTATCGCGGATAAAATCGTTGCACTATCTAAGCTTTGATAAACACTTAAATCCAAACCAAATTGATGAAGATATCTGCGTAAGCGACCACAGCGGCATTGGGATTGAAATCGGTTTTTAAAATGCACTGTTTTTAAGGCGTTTAATTGATATAATGCTGCCCAAATTAGTTATTTAGAGAATGACAATGAGAACATGCGGTGTAGAAATTACCGGTAGTGACGTACTACTGTGTATTTTAACAAAAGATAACGATGTATTTGATATACGAGATATTCGCCAAACTCGCTTTACCTTAGGTAATGGTAATGACACTGAAGTAATGCGTAAATTCCAATTTGATTTTGCGAAACTTATGCAGGACTATCAAATTGACTCAGTTGCTATTCGTCAACGTGCGCCTAAAGGTAAATTTGCCGGTAGTGCGAACGGTTTCAAAATGGAAACTGCAATTCAATTGATCCCTGAGCTGAGTGTTTATTTATTCAGCACAACCGAGATCAAAGAGCAATTAAAACGTAATCCTATTCCTATTGATTTCGCTGAAACGGGGCTTAAAAAGTACCAAGAAAATGCGTTTGTAAATGCATATGTACATTTAATGAAAAAAACCTACCGCAGCGAAGAACTTTAATTTTCAATTAAAGTTCAATTTATAATCAGATACTACGCTAGTGTGTACTGCAATGTTTTTGTTGTAGCTACAGCTAGCGTTTTTTATTGCCTAATATTTATCATTTTTATTACTACATTGGTCGTATAGCGCTTTCATTTGTCGACAATCTGTGTTTTTCTAACTAAGTAGACTCTCACAACATTGACACGGAGACCGTACATGCAAATAAGTAACAATAATACAACTGCAACCGATGCGAATAAAACAGTCAAAGATGCAGCAGGCTTAGAGCATAGCTACTATAAAGGAGCACAAAGCCCAGCATTGATCAATAAAACCATAGGTGATTACTTCGACTCCATTGTCGACAATAACCCAGACCACCCTGCAATAGTACTGCATCATCAAAACATTCGTTTAAGCTATAAAGAATATCAGCAGCAGATCAACCAGCTGGCAATGGGGTTACTGGCTTTAGGTGTAAAACCAGGTGATCGTGTTGGTATCTGGTCACCAAACAACCTTGAGTGGTGCTTAACCCAATTTGCGACCGCCAAAATTGGCGCGATCATGGTCTGTATTAACCCAGCGTATCGTCCAAACGAACTACAATTTGCACTAAATTCAGTCGAGTGTTCAACTCTTATAACCGCTTCAAGTTTCAAAGCCAGTAATTACCTAGGCATGCTTAATGAATTACTGCCCGAACTTGCCGCTGCAAAAGCTGGGCAACTGCAGGCAAAAAACCTCCCCTATTTAAAAAATATTATTCGCATTGGTGATGAGCCTGCCGCTGGCATGTTTAGTTTTAGTCAAGTTATGACAATGCCAACTGCCTCCCACCGCGTTGAACTCAACGCCATTGGTGCAACTTTGCAACCAGATCAAGACATCAACATTCAATTTACCTCCGGCACAACAGGCAATCCCAAAGGCGCTACGCTCTCCCATAAAAACATTTTAAATAATGGTTTTCTTATGGCTAATGCAATGCGCTTAACTGCAGATGATAAGCTGTGTATTCCAGTGCCGTTATATCACTGTTTTGGAATGGTATTAGGTAATTTAGTATGTATAAGTAAAGGAGCTACGGCAGTATTTCCGGGAGATTCTTTTGATCCAACAATCACGCTTGAGGTGGTTGAAAAAGAACGCTGTACTGCACTGCATGGCGTACCGACTATGTTTATTGCTGAACTGGAACTAAAAGATTTTGCTCGTTTTGACTTATCCAGTTTACGTACGGGTATCATGGCAGGCTCGACGTGTCCTGAGCAAGTAATGCGTAAAGTACAATCGCTGATGCATATGAATGAAGTTGTTATCGGTTACGGTCAAACGGAATGTAGTCCCATTAATAATGCCACGGAGATTGACTCATCCATTGAAAAACAAGTTACTACCGTCGGCCGCGCGCTGGCGCATACAGAAGTAAAAATTATTGACGAAGTGGGTAATATACAAAAAATAGGGCTTGCTGGCGAAGTATGCAGCCGTGGTGCGGGTATTATGCGTTGCTATTGGAATGATGAAGAAAAAACCGCCGCAACTATCGATAAAGAAGGCTGGCTACACTCTGGTGATTTAGGTGTAATGGATGCGGAAGGTTTTGTTGCAATAGTGGGCAGAATTAAAGATATGATCATTCGTGGTGGCGAAAATATCTACCCGCGCGAAATTGAAGAAGTACTTTACACTTACCCTGGCGTGCAAGATGCTGCTATTTTTGGCATCAGTGACGACAAGTACGGCGAAGAAGTATGTGCTTGGGTGCAGCCTAAAGATGATGCCGTGTTAACAGAGCAAGAAATTCGCAGCTTCTTAAAAGATAAATTAGCTTATTTTAAAATACCAAAACACATTCAATTTGTTGAAAGTTACCCTATGACGGTTACCGGAAAACTGCAAAAATTTAAAATGCGCGAACAAATGCAAGCACAATTAAAAGACAACGCGTTTTCATAATTAGCCAAAGCTCACGTTAGTTAATAACGCCCAATGTAATTTAAAACCTTGGGCGTATTATAAGATTAATAGCTTAACAGACCTATTCTGGCGGTTTTAAAAAATACGTTTGCGCTAATGCATTATGAATGCCCGCTAATTCAATTTGAATTTGATCCATATAATTGTGTAAGTGGCCATTTTTAAGCGCTCTTACATCTTCAGCTTTCAATTGTTTTACCACTGCATCTATTAAATTTATAATCTCTGTAGAATTTGGCAAAGGTGAAACCAGCGTTTTCAGCTCTATTAAGCAAAACAAAATTGACCGTGGAAATACTTCACTGTGCATCACGAATTCTAATACATCAGCACGTTGCACCCGTACGCTCATCTCTTGTCGATACATTTGATAAGCACTAAGCGAGCGCAATAAGCTGATCCACTGAATATTTTCATAAGGTTTTGCTTCATCGCTGGTGATCAACGTCTCTGAACGAATGTCTAATATTCGTGACGTCATATCAGCACGTTCTATTAACGACCCAAAGCGGATAAACGTAAAACCATGATCATGGTTAATAGTCGCATCTAAAGCACCAAATATTTGATGGGCTGATTCGATGATTTTCTTTAGATAAGCAAATCGGCCACGCTTAGCAAGCCCTTCTTTTTGATTATCTTTTACATAGTAATAAAGGGAGTTAATTTCTTCCCATACATCGCGAGGCATTACGT
Source organism: Pseudoalteromonas sp. SG43-7 (assembly GCF_014164295.1). Taxonomy (NCBI): domain Bacteria; kingdom Pseudomonadati; phylum Pseudomonadota; class Gammaproteobacteria; order Alteromonadales; family Pseudoalteromonadaceae; genus Pseudoalteromonas; species Pseudoalteromonas sp. SG43-7. Next base: position 120,695 of record NZ_JACJEY010000004.1, on the reverse strand, counting down.
CTCGGATCGTCCGAGCGCTCTCTCTTGCATAGATAATAGAGTTTAAAATAGACGAGCCATTATCACTGCCAACAAGTAAATAACGCAGCGCTTTTTGCTCTGTGTAATCAGCGTGTTTATCTTCATACGCCTGACGCGCGCCAATAATATCTATTAGTGGCTCCCAGCCTGTACATACGCCTTTAGGTAAATCCAACATCAGCATGTTGTTGACATTAATTAACCGTGCAACATTTTCTGCACGTTCAATGTAACGAGCTACCCAATATAAAGTTTCACCTACTCTTGATAACATATTATTTAGCCTCTTCGTCAACAATCCAGGTATCTTTACTACCACCGCCTTGAGATGAATTTACCACTAATGAACCTTTCACCATCGCAACACGAGTAAGGCCACCAGTAGTGATCTGTGTGTCTTTACCTGACGATAATATAAACGGTCTCAAGTCAACGTGACGTCCATCAGGCTCGGTGCCGTCAAGGGTGGGAACCGTAGACAAATCAAGAGTTGGTTGCGCTACCCAATTCCGTGGATCGGCTTTTATTTGTGCAATGGTTGCTTGTTGCTCTTTTTTAGTCGATTTAGGACCAATCAATAAACCATAGCCACCCGACTCGTTTGCAGGTTTGACAACTAGTTTATCAATATTTTTAATAACATAATCACATTCTTTAGGATCTAAACACTTATAGGTTGGCACATTTTCTATCTTGGGTTCTTCGTCCAAGTAATATTTTATGATGTCAGGTACATAGGCATAAACCACCTTATCATCCGCAACCCCTGCACCGGGTGCATTGACTAACGCCACATTACCTTTCGACCATGCTCGCATTAAACCGGGTACACCTAATTGTGATTCAGGTAAAAAAGCGTCGGGATCTAAGAATAAATCGTCGATGCGTCGATAAATTACATCAACGCGTTGCAAGCCTGTAATTGTGCGCATATAGACACAGTCGTCTTTTTCGACTACTAAATCACGCCCCTCTACTAATTCACAGCCCATCTCTTGAGCAAGGTAACAATGTTCAAAATAGGCGGAGTTAAATACACCGGGTGTTAATACCACTACTTCAGGCTTATCGTCTGGACGAGGTGACATTGCTGCCAACATATCAAACAGTTGTGAAGGATAATCATCAACTGGCAAAATCGACACTTGTTCGAATAACTCAGGGAAAACACGTTTCATCACAGAGCGGTTCTCAAGCATATAAGACACCCCAGACGGCACGCGTAAGTTATCTTCGAGTACAAACATAGTGCCATTTCCATCGCGCACTAAATCGGAGCCGCAGATATGCGCCCATATATTATTTGGCGGAGTAATTCCAACACATTGAGAGCGAAAGTTAACTGATTTTTCGAGTAAGCCTTTTGGAAAAATACCGTCTTTTATTATTTTTTGATCATGGTATAAATCATTTATAAACAGATTCAACGCTTCAACACGCTGTTTTAAACCTACCTCAATAGTTTGCCATTCTTTTTTACCAATAGTGCGCGGAATAATGTCAAACGGCCACGCTCTATCGATCATATTGCCTTCATTATAAACTGTAAACGTAATGCCCATTTCTTTTATGGCAAGATCTGCAACAGCTCTGGCTTTAACTAATTCTTCTTTTGATAAGCTAGAAAAAAACTGTGCTAACTGTTTACCGTGCGTTCGAATATTTCCTTGTGCGTCTATTAATTCATCAAAAAAGCCATTTGTTTGATATGCTTTCCAGTCAATTTTCATACATCCTTCCGCCTTATCCATTATTAATATTGAGTTGTTTTAATCACTCCAATCGAATCATATCAACCGCTACATCAAGCAATTGTGTACCGCCACCAAAAACCACGCCTTTCAAAGGAGTGACATCAGAAAAATCACGGCCAACAGCAAGTGTTATATGCTGCTCTTTAGGCATAACATTATTTGTTGGATCAAAGTCGACCCAACCAAACCTTGGCACAAACACAGAAAACCATGCATGGGTCGCATCTGCACCAGCTAACTTTTCTTCCCCCTCGGGAGGCATTGTTTCTATATACCCGCTAACATAACGTGCTGCTAAACCAATACTGCGTAAGCACGCTATCGCAAAATGTGCAAAATCTTGGCAAACGCCCCTTTTTTGTGCAAAAACAACACTCAAAGGCGTACTAATCGTAGTAAAACCGGGATCATACTGAAACTCATGAAAAATCCGTGCCATGAGATCTTTACAGCCGCAAATCAAGCTAATATCAGCTAAAAACGACGTTAAAGCGTATTCCTTTATACCCTGTACAAAAGGAGTATATTGAGATGGCAAAATAAACTCCGATGTTTTTAACAGCTGATATGTATTTGGCTTTGCGACGATATCGCGAGCCTCTTGCCAAGGCATATCAGTATCGATGAGGTTAATATTTGCACTTAATAAAAGTTCCACTTCACTGGTCATAGTCACTTTCAGTTTTTTATGCTGAGTGGCTATTTCAAACGCGGTCACTTTATTATCAAAATAATCCGTAAATTCTTGTAGATAATTTGCCGGCGGCTCAATATCTATGCGGCTACTGTGGCATATCTGAGCACGATTTGTTTTTGGTGTTAACCGTGCTTGGTTTTGACACAAGCTAACAAAATCGGCATAACTGTAAGTTGTGGAATGCTTTATTTTATATTTCACGATTGAGCTTGCTCAATATTAGTCCAATTCAATTTATTCGCCGTTTGTGTATGAGAAAAATACTGCAATAATAATACATCACAAAAGGTATTTAAGTTCAGGCGAATATTATGGTTAAACTCGATTAACTGTTTACGAACTCCAGCGTCCGTCCTTTGCAGGTAGTCTTTTTCTGTGACATAGCAACTCGTTTTAGAAAGTAAAATTGCTTTTTCATGTGCTGCTATCACTCCCTGTCTGCGTTTAGTCGGTAAATGCTTGCATAACTGGTTTATTTGCTCTAACTGAAAAAGTAATGAGCGAGGGTATTCTGCATCCAGTAATAATAGCTCAAGCCCAGTACCTATACTTTGATACATTCTATAGCGACGTTTATGGGTCACTAAGCTAACTTGACTACTCAAAACCGCTTCGAGTAAACCAAGCTCTTCAGCTTGCTCGAGTTCTTGCGTTAATAAAGCCCCTGTTAATGAGGTGATTTGTAAGCTGCGCTCAATCCTGCGACCCATCTCAAGTAAAAACCAGCCATTGCTGTTTGGCATACAATCCACTAACGAGCCATTAAAGGCCATGATCAAACCAATCACTTTATCTAAAATACTTTGCATCGCACGTGATGAAATATTGATATTGATATGCTTTAGCACTTTAACTTGCTCATTGATTTCATCAATAATACGACGACTATCATGAGACAATAATTCTTGGATCTGTACTGATGCATTCGCTAAATAATTTAACGTATTTATTATGCTACCCGCGCGTAGCTCATCAGCGAGTAAAGCAAACGCTGTTTGCTTAGACACTGCGCTATCAAATTCTTCAAGCTTGATTGCTTGCTCTACATAAGGGTAGACAATATGCTGAGCGCTGATAGCAGCCAACAAACGAGCAACAGTACTGCGGCGTATTAAATCTGGATAAATAGCCAACTCAGTGTAACGATCAATAAAGATACGTAATATTCTTATGGTATTTTCACAGCGCTCTAAATAACGACCGAGCCAAAATAAATGTTCTGCAGTACGACTTGATATAACCCCTTCAAGTAAGCTTACATCCATTCTTTTTTTAATTGGTGTTGGTACACTTTGCTCAGTTAAATCAATATCTTTACTGGTATTTATCCAAGTATCTTTGAGCCAACCAGCGCCCTTAGCGTTAGCACTATTTTGATAAGAGAAACACAGTGCCGATGGCAGCACTTCGATGCCATTTTCTGTGGTTAATACATAACACCTAAATACCACAGGTTTTGCAATTAACTTACCGTCATCCCAAAATGGTGCGCTACTAAATGCGGGTTTATCTTGAAAATAATAATCGCTAGGTTGCTTAGTTATAAGTTGTTTAATTTTATCCGCGTCTAAATGGCCATCAAGTGTTAGTTTAGGATCTTTATAACTACCAAACACTAACTGTGACCAATCCGATGATTTAACATCTTCAATGCTGTGGTACTTAGGGCAATCTAGTAATAATGGTTGTTGTAAAAGTTGCTCTGATAGCTGGGCTAAATTACATTGTATTGCTGGTGATGAGAGTACCCCGCTACCAAAAGGATTTAATACTTTTACTGAGCCCTCACGTACAGCTTGTAATAAGCCTGGAATACCATGTAACGAGTATTGTGTTTGTTCAAGTGAATCGATACTTTGATCTGGGATCCAACGTAAAATCACATTGATTTTCCCCAACCCTTGTAATGACTTTAAACACACTTCGCCATTACGCACTGTTAAATCAGCGCTTTGCACTAAAGTATAGCCAAAGTAAGTAGATAGAAACGCATGCTCGTTATAATTTGGATCATCGATCCCTTGAGTTAAAATAACAATACGAGGATCATCCATATAATGAATAAACTCGTTAATGCCTTCTTGAAACAAATTTAAAAACTCTTTAATTTGTTGCACGTTGCATTCAGCAAACTCTTCAGCCATAACGCGCCTAGCTATAATGCGGTTTTTAAGCAATAGCCCTAGACCTAACGGACATTGGCAATGATCAGCTAAGACTTTAAATTCACCCGATGGTGCGCGATACACATCAACCGCTGTAAAAAAAAGTTTTAGCTCATCACTTGGTAAGCTAAATCCTTCACGTAAGTAATGACTATCTTGGTACAGCTGCTGCGGTGATATTTGCCCACTCAAAAGTAGCTTTTGCTCAGAATAAACATCTTGTTGGATCTTATTAAGTAATAAAGTTCGCTGTTTTATGCCTTGCTCTAACGTATTCCAATCTGCTCGAGAAAACATAAAAGGCAGTGGATCGAAGTGCCACTGTTGATTACTCTCACTTTTAATATTGCCATTTTGCAAAAGTTGCGTAATTTCAATGGCACGACTACTTACATCTTCAGCGGTTAAACTTGCTAAACGATTAAATAAAGTATCCCAATGCTCAGGGTTTAAGCCACTGTGATCCGCCAATTCATCATGACCGTGGCGTTTATCAAGGTATAAAGACAACCAATTAGGCAGCTCTGGCATCGTATTATTATTAATGTACAAGCTAAAAGCGCTCCGCTATAAAAAGTAAACTATCATTCTAGTTCAATTTGTTGGTAATTGTATTAACAAAAGCGTCTGTTAAATAATGACTCTACTTTGCGTAATGTCAAAGTGGAGTCATACAATGAGCAACCCAAAAATATCATTTATTTGAACTTAGGTTGTCTCCTTAAATCGAGCGTATTAGGGTAATCTGAATTAGTATTTTCTTCATCGGGAACAACAAATTCACTCACCGATTGTGCTGATACAAAGCTTCGTGTCGCAGCCGATGGGCTCCAACTTGGCTGATCAGATGCTAATAATGATGGTGTGTGACCATGCTCCCAAAATCGTGCAACCCTTCGCCCTTCAGCTTCAAATGCATTAACGGGTAATGTTTCTGGATTTCGCCCACCAGCATGACTAACATGGTAGACAAAACCACCCATTGAGCGGCCTTCCCAGGTATCGATCAGATCAAATACTAACGGTGCATGTACACCAATTGTAGGATGCAGCGCTGTTGGTGGCTGCCATGCACGGTAACGGATCCCGGCAACCATTTCATCTTTCGCTTTGCCTTTAACAATTTTAAGCGGTACGCGTCGGCCATTACACGTAACGATATAGCGGTCACTCATTGTGCCAATTACTTTGATTTGCACGCGCTCTAATGACGAATCGACATACCGAGCAGTACCAGATGCACTGGCTTCTTCACCCAGTACATGCCAAGGTTCAATCGCGGTTCTAAGCTCTAACGTCACATCATCGAGTTCTCGGGTTCCGCAAACAGGGAACCTAAACTCAAAAAATGGGTTTAGCCAACTTACTTGGAATGCAAAACCAGCTTGCTGCAGATCTCTAACAACCTCAGCTAAATCATTTTCAACATACTGAGGTAATAAAAATTTATCATGTAATTCGGTGCCCCAACGGATCAACGGTTTGTGATAAGGCTTTTTCCAAAACCAAGCTAATAAAGTCCGTAATAACAACATTTGCACTAAGCTCATTTGTGAGTGAGGTGGCATTTCAAATCCCCTAAACTCGACAATACCTAGTCGTCCTGTTGCTGAATCGGGTGAATATAGCTTATCAATACAAAACTCCGCCCTGTGTGTATTACCTGTTAAATCAACAAGTAAGTTGCGTAACAAACGATCAACGAGCCATGGCTCAGGCACTTCCCCTTCAGGCATATGTGAAAATGCGATTTCAAGCTCATAGAGCAACTCATCACGTGCCTCATCCACACGAGGTGCTTGGCTTGTAGGGCCAATAAATAAACCTGAAAATAAATAAGATAATCCAGGATGGTGCTGCCAATAAGTAATAAAACTTCTTAAAATATCTGGGCGTCGTAAGAACGGGCTTTGCTGCGGTGTTTCACCACCTAAAGTGACATGATTACCACCCCCGGTGCCGGTATGACGACCGTCCGCCATAAACTTATCTGTTCCTAAGCGTGCTTGTTTGGCTAGATCGTAAAGTGTCGTTGTTCTATCAACTAATTGCTGCCATGACGAAGATGGGTGGATGTTCACTTCAATGACACCTGGATCAGGTGTCACGGCGTATTTTTCTACACGACTATCTTTAGGCGGGCTATAGCCTTCAATAACAACCGGGATTTGCAGGGCTTTTGCGGTGCTTTCAATCGCATTTAATAGCGACATATAATGTTCAAAATGGCTCGTTGGCGGCATAAAGATGTACAACCGCCCTTCTCTTACTTCCAATGCCATTGCGGTTTTGATCATCTGTTGACCAATAAAGCCTTTTTGCAGTTTTTTAGCTTTTGTAAAGTTATCTGGAATATCAAACGGATCTCGCTCAATAATGTTGCTTGTCCACTCAAGGCTATCAAGCGGTAATCTATAACCAAGGGGTGATTCACCTGGTAATAAAAAACAGTATTCGCGTTTAAATTCCCATTTGCATGACTGCCAGCAATGTTTTGCTTGATTAAACTGCAGCGGCAATGCATAACCAACAGGCTTTTCAATACCTTGTTCCATTTTAGCTAAAAAGCCTTTACGGCTCATTGCACTAAGAAGTTCAGGCTGTTTAGGCCCCACCTCTTTGGGTAACGATGCCTCTTGCCATAAATGATATAAAATATCTTCATAGGCTGTAGTGATAGCCTTGGTTTCAAGGCCTATTTCTGCACATAGCTGTTCTGTAAAACGCTTGGTATCTGTGTGGTCTAATTTATAATCTTTATTCGGATCAGCTAATAAACTGGCATCTTGCCACAAAGCTTCACCGTCTTTTCGCCAATAACATGCATATTGCCAGCGAGGCAGTGACTCTCCCGGATACCATTTACCTTGCCCATAATGTGTAAAGCCACCTTTGGTATATGCTTTGTTCATCGCAATAAATAAGCTTTGTGCTAGCACTCGTTTTTCTTTACCGTCGGCTTCTGTGTTCCATTGGGGATGTTCCATATCATCAATTGAAATAAACGTCGGCTCACCGCCCATTGTTAAATGAACACCTTCCTTAACATATACATCATCAACTTGCTGACCCAAGCGGTTTATTGCAGCCCATTGTGTTTCTGAATACGGCTTTGTAACGCGAGGGTCTTCATGTACGCGCGTTACTTTGTTATAAAAACTAAATTCTGATTTGCACTTATCTATGCCACCAGAGACAGGTGCTGCTGAGCTAGGTTCAGGTGTACACGCAAGCGGAATATGGCCTTCGCCAGCAAATAAGCCGGAGGTAGGATCAAGCCCGATCCAACCTGCGCCTGGAATATATACTTCCGTCCATGCGTGTAAATCAGTAAAATCTTCATCAGGACCACTTGGGCCATCAAGTGATTTTTGATCTGATGTAAGTTGGATTAAATAACCAGATACAAAACGAGCCGCCAAACCTAAGTGACGAAACAGTTGTACTAACAACCACGCAGAATCTCGACATGAACCGGTTTTTTTTGTGATGGTTTCGTTCGCCGTTTGAACTCCAGGCTCTAAACGAATGCCGTAGCCAACAAGATTATAAATTGACTGATTGACCGCAACTAAAAAATCAACACTTCTGATTGGTTTTTCCGGACGTAACGAATCAATCAATTCTAAAAACTTAGGACTCGCCTTACGCTTTTTTAAATAGGGATTAAGCTCAGCCTTTGCGACTTTATCGTATTCAAATGGAAACTCTTCAGCATATTCTTCTAAAAAGAAATCAAACGGATTAATTACCGTCATTTCGGCCACTAAATCAACAGTAAAACTAAACTCAGTTGTGGGGCTATTAAATACCACTCTTGCCTGATAATTACCAAAAGGGTCTTGCTGCCAATTGATGTAATGATCTTCCGGCACTATTTTTAATGAGTAGCTTTTAATTTTAGTTCGGCTATGCGGTGCTGGACGTAAGCGGAAAATATGCGGCCCCATATTTACTGGGCGGTCGTACTTGTATTGAGTATGGTGCGCTATACCAACAGTAATTGTCATCGATTAATCCCTCTTTAATTTTTTGTATAGCCATTTAAGTAAAACTTACTACTACCTGCCTGCTATTTAAGCAATATACATTCCATATAGATTACATAATAAAATTAGGCTGTTAGCCTATATATTGGTCACTATTGACTGTTTAGAATCAAAGAGTGAGCGCTGTGAAGAATTATTTGGTGCGACATCCGCACCAAATTAGCACAAAGCTAAGTATTAAAAATCACACAGCGCTTATTATTTTATGTAATTCACCAATAAAGCATGCCTGTTTTTTCTAGCGATTAAATAGAAAAAAGTCCCAATCAATCACAACACCAGTTAAATGCTTCGCTAAAACAAACTTAAAAAATAGTTCACAATAAAACCACGATTAAGCTTCTTAACAGTGTTATAGTAGTTTGATTTTTAATCGCCCTGAAAGCCAAACTAGCAAGCTTAGTGTCTTTAAACAAGCAATGTTGGCATTTTATTTTGCTAATTTATGATTAGCATCAATGCTTAAGGTAGATTGTTCACAGTTAGATCATGACGTAATACACATCCCGCCTATCTTCATATTAAGGACGCTATTTATGCAAACATTAACAAACATTGGTGACAACTTGGTTAAAGGGATATCTGCCCGCTATGGTTTAAGTTATGGGGCAGTAGTACATATGTTAGTTGCAGTAAATAATGGCGGCGGTTCAATGGCGCAGTTTAATTGCCCTGAACTTGGCGGCTCAGGTCAATGGATGCGCGGTGGAATGACAATGGTAGGAGACATGTTCAATAATGGCTTGAAAAACACCGTTGATAACTTATGTAACGAACTTGCCACTATTTTAGCAAACAACCAAGTTTTCCCCGTCATTCCTGCAGGTACTTTAGGAAGCAACCAGTGGTGGCCAGTTAATTTAGGTAATCCATCGAGTACCGGTTCACAAAACAACACCCGTTATGCTGTTTTTCCTAATCGCTTAGCCATTGAAAAAAATGGTCAGGTCACACTCTATGATACGCTCGATCACCAGATCGGGGGAGTAAGCCAGCAACAAGGCAACGATATATCGCTTACCTTTAGTAGCCAGTGGGGAAACATTAGCGTAAATAGTTTGCCAGTGATTGCTGATGATAGCTTTACTCAGACACATTCAAGTCACAATACCAACTTTGCCCAATCAACAGACTTTGCAAAACAACAGCAATCCCCCCCTGAGACAGGCTCAAATGATAAAATGATGAGTAGCGAATCGACAGCTATTAATGCTTCGCAATACTCAGTGAATGAAACCCTCGACATTATTGAAAAATTAGCACAATTACGTGATTTAGGCGCACTCACTGATGCTGAGTTTAATGAGAAAAAATCAGATTTATTGCAACGAATTTAACGGCAAGTAATCTCAGGCTTAGTAATTTTATAATTTGCTAACTTTATAATTTGTTAGCAATATAGCTAATGTAAGTCTGTTCACTGAATAATTTGTCATTGTATTTATCAACGGATACGGTAAAAATATGAAAACCTTTAAATGTAACTGCAAAGATAATCAAATATTGTTTTTTGAAAGTAGTCACTGCCTTGCCTGTGGCAAAACTGTTGGTATTGATGACAATTTTAACCTTGTAGAACCCTACGAATTTAATGACACAACGGGCTTATATTACAAAGCGTCAGCCCCTGATGTGCCCTATCAAAAATGTGATAACAATGCACACTATAAGGCATGCAATGGCATGGTTGATATCAACAGTTTTGTACCAGCGCCAGACACAGAAGAAGTGCTGTGTTTCGCATGTCGGTTTAATGAAACAATCCCAGATCTAAGTATTAATCAACACATTCCACTTTGGACCAAAATGGAAACAGCAAAACGTCGGGCATTGTATACGCTTAAAGCGCTTTCTTTACCATTAAATAACCTCAGCCAAGATGCCGAAGGTGGCCTTAGTTTTGATTTTATAACCGACCGCAGTGTTAATGACCATTTCGTGACTAAATTAGCAGGTCAAGAAAATGTTTTTACTGGCCATAACTGCGGCCATATTACAATTAATTTGGCTGAAGCTGATGATGTCGCTCGATCACAAACAAAGCATGCTATGGGTGAGCGCTATCGCACTTTGCTTGGTCATTTTCGTCATGAGTTAGGACATTATTATTTTGACCAGTTAATTGCAAATTCACCGCATAAACATGCTCTATGTAAACAATATTTTGGCGATGATTCTTTAGATTACCAACAAGCGATTGATGCCCATTATAAAAATGGCGCTCCTGCTAATTGGCATGAAAACTATATTAGTGAATACGCCACCATGCACCCTTTTGAAGACTGGGCAGAAACTTGGGCGCACTACATGCATATTATTGATACTTTAGAGACAGCAAAAAATTTCTCTATTACCGGTTCTACACTCGGTAATGAATTTGAAGTTGAGGACACTGATGAGTTAAGGCTACCGCAAAACTCGTATTACTTTAATAGCCAAACATCAATCTCAGTAATGTTGGATAGCTGGATGGAATTTTCGATTATTTTAAATTCGTTAAATCGCAGCATGGGCTTAGCTGATGCTTATCCATTTGTTTTAACGCAGGCGGTACGCACTAAGCTTTCGTTCGTTCATCACGCGATCCATAACAGACTTAATCTTATGCCTGATTTAAATACAACAGCTGAGGACACATAACAACAGCCTTGATAATGTAATTTCCAAATGCGCTACCCGGATTAACAGCACTGACACAGATAACAAACCGCAGTACGTTATCAGCCAGCTAACACAACACATCCGCTAATGAGTATGACCTGTATTGCGTTATAAACTTTTGGTATTACAAACTAAAGCTTGCCTGATACTTAGTTGAAATTAATCGTACTCGATCAAATGGCCAATGCTCAGCGAGCCAATGTAAGATACATAACCGTAAGGTATTATTTAATTCCTGACTATCATTACGTAGCCAAAAAGTAATCTCACTATCGAATTCATTGTTTACCCCAGGATCGATATACACTGAGCCTAGGCAGCGTGTTTTTTTCGGGTTTAATATCGCATAAGCAAATGCTTTTTTTTCGTTAAACTCTGCGGCATGTTGAGCTAAGCTTTGACGATTCTCTTCAAGGGTCATATCGGCTTTTGGCCAATCAGGCTTGGTGGCGAATATACCTTTTAGCTGCGGCACACTTAACATTACAGCAGTAAAATCAAGCTCGACTACCTGCTCATTTAATGGGGTAAAATAAAACGCAGTTGTTTGCAGCGCTTCTGGGGGGTTAAAATCCGTCGATACAAATAAAGACATTGCTTCCTTCCTTGCTAATATTTAACTGATAAAACCAGCCATTGTTGTTTTAATCCTATAAAATGAAAGCCGCCAATCAGTAAACAAATGATCGAGCTGCAAAGCCAAAACATCTCACTGCGTCCTAGCGGATTAGTCATTAAATATAATCCTGCAATACCGCGAAACAAATAAATCGCAGTTACCACAACTAACACAAAGCGTATGAAAGGTAGCTGTTTGAACAAACCCGCGGCAGAAAAAGCATATAACGACCAAACGCTTAATACAAAAGCGATGAAGAAAGTGATCAGCGAAGGCGTCAACTTGCCCTGCTCTGCGAGCATTGCCATGTGCTCACCAGCACCGAAAAAGCGATACCACGGCGCACCAAAAACAATACAACCAAGGTGAGCGAGTGCGGCTAAAGCACTCAAGCTGCCTGCAATCAGCAAAAATAGGTTCATACACTGTCAACTAATTCACATTTAACTCCACCATAATACGAAAAAGCCATTAACTTCAAGTATTCACTGAAATTATTGTATGAAAAGTGTACTTTCATAAACTAAGGTCAACATAAAATACAACTATTGCTGTTCAATTGCGAAGTCCGCTACTAAATTGTCTTGCCTGATATTCAAGCGCAACTATATTACGCTTGAATATCAGACGCTACACATTACTTTAGTGTTTGCTCAAACGCACCTACATCGCCAGGGAAAACCACCGGTGATTCAATACCGTCTTTATTAACCGCAGCAACCCCAAAATAATAATTATCAATGACTACATTTTTAAGAGTCGCTTCACTTACATCACCCACATAGCGGCTAAATTGCCATTGTGGTTCACTGGTATAACGCCAATAGAGTCTGTACCCCGTGGTCGTTTTATCATTATTTTTTTGCCATTTTAAGGTCGTACTAGGTTGCACAGCACCTGATATTTCAACGTTATTAGGTGGTGCAGGTGCCCATGCCATTGACGCTAAACTTACCGCATTAAGCGCTGTTAATTTTGCGGTATAATCAAAATCAACGCCATCAATGGTATCACCATAAACAATACCATCCTCAGTGCGTAAGTCTTGATGTTGATGGTTATAATTTTCGTTCGTTTCCATTACTCTTACAGCAGCATAACCCATGTCGTTAAACGGGCGATGATGCCCTCCTCGACCAAAGCGATCGAGTCGATAAACTAGCAATGTGTCAAGATTGGGAATATAGCGATCGGCAATGGTATCGATATAACGGGCTAAATTACGACTAGCTGAATCGACCTCGCCACCGGTAAAACGGCGTTTATGCGCTTGCTCTTTGGTTTCGATAACCCGCGTACCTTCAGAGAAAATACGTGCAGTCGTGTTATCAGTAACGCCATTAATACCAGTAATATTACCAATCATGTCATTATTGAGTACACCGTGTACTTGCCAGCCTTGCTTTTGTGCATAGTCGGCTAAAATTTTACCACCAAAAAGTCCTTGCTCTTCGCCTGAAAGCGCGGCATAAACAATTGAGCCATTAAATTTATATTTAGATAACACGCGAGCTGATTCAATCACCCCAGCAACACCCGATGCATTATCATTCGCCCCTGGTGCGTCGCTGGTAAAATCCATTACATCGCTGACCCGTGAATCAATATCGCCCGACATCATCACCATCCGGTTTGGCTGATCAGTACCGCGTTGAATAGCAATAATATTCACCACTTCAACAGGATTTGGAATACGCTTTTCGCCAGAAATGGTATCTTTAACTTCTATTACTTCTAAACAGCCACCGCATTGCTGAGAAATTTTCTCAAACTCAGCCTTGATCCAACGCCGAGCTGCACCAATTCCTCGGGTGTTTGATTTCGTTTCTGATAACGTATGACGAGTGCCAAAATCAACAAGTGTTTGAATATCACTGCCAATACGTGTTGCTGAAACATCAGCGGCAATATCATGAAGCTTGGTTTGATCTTGATAATTTAGCTCAGCGGCCAAGGTGCTTGTTGAAATAAACAATGTAGTTATTAAAATTGCGGGCTTGAGGGTCGATAGCTGATAGGTTTTATGATCAGACATAGTGTTGATGCTCTTTATTATTTGATAAATATACAATACGTGAGCAGTTACCTGCTGCAAATAATTTTGAGACCAACACCTGTTTAACTCGTTCAATCACTGATTGGTTAGATAAACGGGATAATAATCGCGGTATGAACAAATATACGTCAATAAAAAACCCACCAATATAGTGGGCTTATGCATAGTAAAACTATCGTATGTTAAACAACACCTTGCTCAATCATAGCATCTGCTACACGACGAAAAGCAGCAATATTAGCACCTAACACTAAATTACCAGGTTGATCAAATTCAGCGGCTGTATTACTTGCAGTATCAAAGATATTTTTCATTATTTGTTGCAGCTTAGTATCGACCTCTTCGAACGTCCACATTTGCATACTGGCATTTTGCGCCATTTCTAATTGACTCGTCGCAACACCACCCGCATTAGCTGCTTTGCCAGGGCCATAGGCTATTTCAGCAGCAAGCAACACATCGACCGCTTCTTTAGTACTTGGCATATTTGCGCCTTCACAAACTAATATACAACCATTGTTTATTAACGTTCGCGCATCAGCTTCAGTTAACTCATTTTGCGTCGCACAGGGAAAAGCGGCATCAGCAACAAAACGCCATACCGCATGTCCATCACTTGGGTAATCTGCACAAGCAATATACTTCGCATCGCTGTGGGTTTCTAAATAGACAGCTAAACTTTCACGCGCACCTTCTTTAAGCTTTTTAACAAGTGCAACATCAATACCTGATTCATGATACAGCGTACCGCTTGAATCACTGCAAGTGATAGGTGTTGCCTCTAATTGATAAAGTTTTTCCATCGCGTAAATTGCCACGTTCCCGGCACCAGAAACTAAACAGCGCTTACCTTTAAGTGAGTCATCATTGTCTTGCAACATGTAATTGGCAAAATAAACAGCGCCATATCCTGTCGCTTCTTTTCGAGCCAATGATCCACCCCACAATAAACTTTTGCCGGTAAACGCACCGTCGTAACGTCCGGTCAACCGTTTATATTGACCAAACATATAGCCTATTTCGCGTGCCCCAACGCCAATATCACCCGCAGGCACATCGGTGGTTGGGCCGATATGACGATACAACTCATTGATAAATGATTGGCAAAAACGCATTATTTCGCTGTCAGAGCGGCCCTTAGGATCAAAGTTTGCGCCGCCTTTACCACCACCAATCGGTAAGCCAGTTAACGCATTTTTAAAAATTTGCTCAAACCCTAAAAATTTTATGATGCTGGCATTTACACTTGGATGGAAACGTAAACCACCTTTGTATGGACCTAAGCTTGAGTTAAATTCAATTCGATAGCCTTTATTGACATGAATGTTACCGTCATCATCAACCCAAGGGACTCTAAACATAATTTGACGTTCAGGTTCAACTAGACGTTGAATAATCGCATTCTTTTGATAGTCGGCTGAGTTTTCAAGAATAGGTTCAAGTGATTCAAGCACTTCTTCAACGGCTTGATAAAATTCGCATTGTGCTGGGCTAGTTTGTTTTAAATGTGCAATGGTATCATGGATATAATTCATAATTATTCTTCCGTGTTAAAAGTTATGCTTGTCTCAGATGTTAAAATAGACGTGATCAAGTTTATGGGTCATCTAGTTAAGAGCCTTAAAAATTGTAATATTTTTAACACTGTAACATGATAAACCTATATATTTAACGTTCGATAACGTGAATTATTTTTGAGTTGATACGCAAGAGCAACAATTAACGCTCATTAAAAAAGAATATAAATTTATGAAATGTGAATAAATAAAGATTTAAATACTAACGCAGAGGGCTGCTTAAAACACCGATGCTTAAAGTGGGGTTAAAAATCATACCCGTACGATATAAATACGGATATGAACACGTAAATTATTCGCCGCTTGCCTCTGGACGAAGTTGTAGCTGTAAACCAGTTAAAAAGTTACGTAATATTTGGTCATTACATACACGATAATGCTTGTTATCGGCTTTACGAGAAAATGCACTTAACTCATGCTTACTCAAACTAAAATCAGTTAAGGCAAGGACATCGATCACGTCTTCCGTTTTCATATTTAATGCGATACGTAATTTCATTAAAATAATATTATTATTTAATTTACTTTCTGGCGCTGGTTGCTCACCGTCGCGCTTACCACGCTTTGTATTAATAAAACCATTTAGAAAAATGGCAAACTCAGTATCACTTGGATCTACGTAACCCTCTTCCCCTTCTCTGGTTAGCCAACCAATCACTTGTTGTTGAGTCACGTCATGATCTGCTGCAGCAAAAATTTCAATCATGGTAGTATCAGCTAAATTAAAGGTATAGCGAAGGCGGCGTAAAATATCATTATTAGTCAAAGTAAATTCCAGAGTAAGATAAGACAACCAAGCAGGTATTGCTGGCTTATGAGTAGCCATACAGTTTAGCAGAGTTAACAAGGCCACCCTATTGATTTTTTGTTTTGCTCAACATCCCCATTATGAAGGAACGGCATGATTGATTTAACGCCATTTACTACCGATGCATACCTAGTAGCAACAATCCAAAGTAAGCAAGACACGCTAAAGATTTTTGAAAATGCTGATTATCGTTGGCTTACACTCGGGGATAAGCTAACTTTACAAGGTGTAATGGAAAAATCACAACCGCAGCAAGTATGTAATCCGGTAAATCAAGCTATGCTGCTATTTTTGCTTTGTAGCGAACCCTCCTCACAGATATTAAATTTAGGTTTAGGCAGCGGTTGTTTTGAACGAGCAGTGACTAATAAAGCCGGATTTGAATTAACGACTGTCGAAATTAATCCGAATGTAATTAAAGCAGCTAAGCAGTATTTTTTCCTCAATGACAACAATCATATTGTAGCGCAATGTGCTGAACAATTTATTGCTCAAAGTAGCCGCAAATTTGATGTGATTTTAATTGATGTTTTTAGTGGTAAATCGCAGCCAGCGTTTTTACAAAAGCAGGCATTTTTGTGCGACTGTCATGCGCGACTTAGCACATACGGTAAGATCTGCATCAACTTTACTGCAAAAAATAAACAACAATTAATCGCTCTACTAACGACACTTCGAAGTCTATTCAGTCATATTGTGGTGATTGAATTTAACCAATATAAAAATATTGTGCTGATCGCCAGTGAGCAACGCCTTGATGCTATTAATATTGAACAGATAAAACAGCACAAAGATTTTAGCTCGCCTGATTTAGCTGCTGAAATTAAACAATTATTTTATATACCTAAGCTAGATTAAAATTGCGAGCCTGGTTGAGCTAAAAACGCAACTTCCTCGGCGCTGGACTGACGCCCTAAAATAGTATTTCGGTGTGGGTAGCGACCAAACTGATCGATAATATTTTTATGGGCAAGTTCATAATCTTCATTACTCAAACCTTTAAATAATACCATCGCCTGTTGGTGTATAAAGCTCGATTCGCTGTGCATAAACGGCATATAAAAAAACACCCGCTGCTCAACAGGTAATAATTGATCAAAGCCTTTTTCGATTGCCAACTGTGCCAATGTTAACGCTTGCGGATCTTGACTAAACGCGTGAGGGGTATCCCGGTAAATATTACGAGAAAACTGATCAAGCACAATCACTTCAGCTAATGCACCTAAGGCAGTCACTCGCCAAGACGCATACTCGCCTTTTGTAATAGCTATCAACAGATCACTAAATGTATCTCGTATCTTAATATCTGTAGCATCAGATTTTTTATACCAACCAGATGGACCGAGTTCATCAAACCAATAATCTATTACTACTTGATAACTAAACATAAATTTCCCTTAGTTGCCTAATACCTTGGCTGGTTCCACTCTTGTTGCCTGCCATGCAGGGTAAATAGTGGCTAATACTGCCAACACAAAAGTTACAATAACAGTGATCACAATATCTTGCCATACCAGCTTACTGGGTAAAAACTCAATAAAATACACCCCTTCCAGCGGGTTTGAGCCTAACAACTGACTCAGTAGGGTAAAAAGCTCACTGATGTTCAGCGCCAGTATCACACCTATAAATGAGCCCAGTACCACGCCAATAAATGCTTGGCTAAGTCCTTGTAAAATAAAGGTCGCTAATATCGTACTGTCTTTAGCGCCCATGGTTTTTAATATCG
This sequence comes from Pseudoalteromonas sp. SG43-7, assembly GCF_014164295.1. NCBI lineage: Bacteria > Pseudomonadati > Pseudomonadota > Gammaproteobacteria > Alteromonadales > Pseudoalteromonadaceae > Pseudoalteromonas > Pseudoalteromonas sp. SG43-7. Next base: position 102,559 of record NZ_JACJEY010000004.1, on the reverse strand, counting down.
CTATGTTGGCCTGTTTTTCACGTACTTCCATCACTAATGACGAAACAATATTAAAACTTGCCACCGCAATGATTAAAAACACCACAATATAAACAATAGTTCTGACCATTTGTATATCTTGGTATAAGCTACCTTGGGTTCTAAACCAGCTAGAGATATAAACATAATCATCAATTGTTTGGCCAACCCGTAGCGCAATTTGGTGCGCTTGAAAAACATCGGTTACTGCTAAGCGAAGCCCTGTTACTTGCTGTGGTTCATAACCAAGTACTGATTGCGCCTTACTGATATTGATGAAGGCAGCAGAACTATCAATAGGGCCACCCATTTCAATAATACCCGCAAGGGTTAAAGTGACCCTTTTGGGTGCTAAAATCTCAGTACTTATCTCGTTAACTTGCGGGATCAATAAGGTAATTAACTCCCCTTGCTTAACACCTAATTGTTTAACAATTTGTTGGCCTAAAATAATTTCGTCTTCGCTTATTTGGCTGACCAACTTGCCATGGGTAAACTGATTAACCGCCGATACGTCACTTTCTAGAGCAGGATCAACCCCTCGCACTTCAACCGCTTTTAGTTCACTTTTATATTGCGCCATGCCATTGACACTAATAAAAGGTGCTGCACCGGTTACGCCACGTTGCTCTGAGAGCTTTTGAACTTTATCCGGCCAGTTATCAATTGGACGATTAGGCGCAACATATTCAACTTGTGGCACAACGCTTAATAAGCGATGTACTAGTTGTTGTTCAAAGCCATTGATCACCGACAAAGCAACAATTAACACTGCAACGCCGAGTAAAATACCAATGGTTGACGCTTTGGCAATAAAACTAACAAAGCCATTTTTTTCATCGCTGCTGCCGGAGCTTGCTCTAAAACGTTTACTTAAATAGGCACTAAGCAACATGGCTGGCCTCTTTAATTGCCAATTTCCCATCATCAAGGTAAGCAATTTTACCCAGCTTATCGGCTAATTCTAAGTCGTGCGTCACCACTACAAAACTGGTATTCAAACTGCTATTAAGCTCTTTGATCAAATCGTAAATTTTAATCGCATTTTGTTTGTCTAAGTTACCTGTTGGCTCATCGGCCAATACTAAATCAGGTTCGCTCACCAATGCCCGCGCAATTGCCACCCGTTGACGCTCGCCACCAGAGAGCATTGATGGTTTATGGCTACTACGGTGCGATAGCCCTACTTTATCGAGCATTACGAGGGCTTTAGCATTGGCTTTTTTAGCGCTGAGACCTTTGATCAACAGCGGCATCGCAACATTTTCTAACGCGTTAAACTCCATTAATAAATGATGGAACTGATAAATAAACCCTAAATGCTCATTACGAAATTTTGCTTGCTCAGCACGTGATAGCTTAGCAACTTGTTGACCTTTAATTTTTGCCACACCGGCACTTTGTGAATCCAAAGTCCCCAAAATGTGCAGTAAAGTACTTTTACCAGAACCAGAGCTGCCAACGATAGCCAGCATCTCACCTTGTTGTAAGGTTAAATCAACCCCTTTTAAAACCTCAACGTGATTTTCACCATCTTGATACACTTTACTTAACTGTTCACATTGGATAACTAAATCATTCATAGCGCAATACCTCTGCTGGGCTAACATTGGCAGCTTTACGCGCCGGATATAAAGTGGCTAAAAAGCTCATGGTAATACTGCCTACGGCAATCAGCGATAAGCTCATTACGTCAAATTTTACTGGTAAGGCAATCCCTGTTAACAAGTTTAAACCTATGCCTGCCAGCACTTCGTTGATATAAGCACTGAGTAATAAGCCAAGGGCTGCACCGATACTGGTGCCAATCAAACCATTGTACAAACCTTGGATCATAAATACTTGCTGCACTTGAGCCGGCGTTAAGCCAAGCGTTTGTAAAATAGCCACTTCACTTTGTTTTTCGCTCACCATCATGGTCAACGCAGAGACAATATTAAATACCGCAACTAATACAATCAGCGCCAGCAGCATCGACATAATGCGTTTTTCCATTGCGACTGCTGCAAACAAAGTACCTTGTGACTGGCGCCAATCGGTGACTGTATGTTGACTTAAAATTGCACTAGCTGAAGCGCTAAAGGCATCTAGTTGAAAAGGATCGTTCAGTGAAATACTCAAATTAGGAGCACTAGTTTGTGGCAACTTTAATACCCGTTGTAGCGATTCGCCGCTAGTAAAAGCAAGTCCCATATCAATTTCAGAACCTGTTTCATAAATGGCAGCAACGGTGAACAAACGTTGGCTTGGTACGCGACCTAAAGGTGTATAGGTTGACGCATTAGGCATGATCACGCGCACTTTATCACCTAAACCAATTCCCAGTTTACGTGTTAAATAACGACTAACCGCAATGTGATAGCGCGATGTCATGACTGTTTGCCAATTACCTTGAATAACTTTATCGCTGATTTTATAAAGCGATGCGTTATCGTCGTACAAACCTTGCAATAGCACGCCATGTAAATCGCGATTGGTTTGTAAAATGGCTTCACCATGGCGATACAAACTCGCTCTTTTCACAAATTTGGACGCAACAATGGTATCTTGCAGCTGGATCATTTGTGCTTGAGTTTGTCCATCAGACGCAATTTCAACATGAGGAATGAGGCCCAACATATTGGTTTTAAGGTTATTTTCAAAACCATTCATCACTGAGCTGACAGTAAATAATGCCATTAAACCAATGGCGATACCGGCAATGGAGAAAAACGAAATAAAAGAGATAAATGCGTTCCCTTTCGAGGAGCGACTGTATCTCAGCCCGATAAACAGGCTAACAGGTTGAAACATAATTATTTATGGTCACATTTAATGCCAATTCAGCGCTCATACTAGCATAAATAAAGCGCCATTGGGTATGCGCAAAAGTGTAAAAATTCATGACAAATCAACTGCTGTATCAAAATTAAGCCGCTTTATTTAAACTTTTAGTTTAGAGATTTAATAAGGTGATCGAGTAATGCTCTGACATTGGTCGCAACAAATTGTCGCGGAGGATACACTCCCCATACACCTTCTGGTTTTGGCTGATTATTGGTTAAAATAGGCACTAACTCACCCGTGGCTAAATCACTCTCAATGTAGTAGTTTGGCACTTGTATGATGCCAAGACCCTTTTTAGCTGCATCAGCTAAGGCCCAGCCACTATTACACTGTAACCGCCCCGCAATTTTGATATGTTTATCACGCCCTTGCTCGCAAACCCGCCAATAACTGCTGTTGCCGACTAAGCATTGATGGTGCTGTAATTCAGCTAATGTGTGAGGTTCGCCAAAACGGGCTAAATAGGCTTTTGAGCAGCAAATTACAAAATGACGTGCACTTAAGCGTCGTGCTTTTAAGCTAGAGTCTTTTAAATGACCAAGGCGAATAGCTAAATCAAAGCCGCCCTCAAGTAAATTTTCTTGTTCATTGCTCAGCGCCATCACCACTTCTACATCAGGGTGCAGTTGCATAAAAGTATGCACTGCTGGCATCACGAAGCTTTCGCCATACATAACCGGAGCTGTGAGTTTAATTTTACCTTTAGGAGCATTTTGCTGTTGTGCTAATAACGCGGTGGCGTCGTCCATTGCATGCTGTAAATGTTTTGTTTGATGTAAAAAGACTTCGCCTTCTTTAGTCAGTACAACTTTACGGGTAGTACGCGTTAATAATTGGGTATTTAAGCGCTGCTCTAATTGCGTTACATGGCGGCTTATGTGTGCAACGGATACCCCTAATGCGGTTGCAGCGCGGGTAAAGCTGCCTTCTTCACCGACTGCGATAAATTCGTCTATGCCTAACCAACGACTCATTATTACCATACTGTAAAAGTGTTTTATTAAAATGAAGATTAACATTGTTTGAGAAACAAATAAAATAGCGTTATTGTTTTCAAGTCATCTTCGTATTTAACCAGCAAGAGAGTTACTATGTCTGAATTTATAAAATCAAAAGCCGCAATTGCTTGGGGTCCAAATCAACCACTATCTGTAGAAGAAGTGGATGTAATGATGCCTAAAAAAGGCGAAGTAATGGTAAAAATTACTGCTACGGGCGTATGTCACACCGATGCATTTACATTATCAGGTGCCGATCCTGAAGGGATTTTCCCAGCCATTTTAGGGCATGAAGGCGCCGGTGTCGTTTATGCTATCGGCGAAGACGTAACCAGTGTTGCTGTAGGCGATCATGTTATTCCTTTATATACTGCAGAATGCGGTGTATGTAAAATGTGTACTTCAGGCAAAACAAACTTGTGTTCCGCTGTACGTGAAACGCAAGGTAAAGGCTTAATGCCAGACGGCACGACTCGCTTTTTCAAAGATGGCCAACCAATTTATCACTACATGGGCACATCAACCTTTTCTGAATATACGGTACTGCCAGAGATCTCACTGGCTAAAGTAAACAAAGCAGCATCACTTGAAGAAATTTGCTTACTAGGCTGTGGTGTTACAACTGGTATGGGCGCGGTCACAAACACTGCAAAAGTTCAAGCAGGCGATACCGTTGCTATCTTTGGTTTAGGTGGTATAGGTTTGTCAGCAATTATCGGCGCGAAAATGGCTGGTGCCTCGCGTATTATCGGTATTGATATCAACACGTCTAAGTTTGATCTAGCCACTAAATTAGGTGCCACAGACTTGATCAATCCAAAAGATTTCGATAAGCCTATTCAAGAAGTTATTGTCGAGATGACCGATGGTGGCGTTGATTTCTCATTTGAGTGTATAGGTAATGTTGATGTCATGCGCTCAGCCCTTGAATGTTGTCATAAAGGTTGGGGGGAATCGGTGATCATTGGTGTTGCTGGTGCAGGACAAGAAATTTCAACTCGCCCATTCCAGCTAGTCACTGGCCGCGTCTGGCGTGGTAGCGCATTTGGTGGGGTTAAAGGTCGTTCACAACTACCTGAGATTGTTGAACGTTACATGGCTGGCGAATTTGCATTAAATGACTTTATCACTCATACCATGGGTCTTGAAGACATAAACGACGCGTTTGATTTAATGCATGAAGGCAAAAGTATTCGTACTGTGATCCACTACTAATATTAAAAATACAGATACCGCATAGCGTGTAAGCTATGTGGTATTTTAGCGAGGAATCTATGTTAGACAATTTAAGCGCCACAAAAGTTAGCGGTGGCTGGCACAAGCAATACAGCCATACATCTACAAGCACCCATTGCCCAATGCGGTTTGCTATTTTCTTGCCACCCGGTGCCAGCCAAACTAATAAAGTACCGGTGCTGTATTGGTTATCAGGCTTAACCTGTACGGATGAAAATTTTATGCAAAAAGCAGGTGCATTTAAAAAAGCGGCAGCGCTTGGTATTGCTATCGTTGCACCTGATACCAGTCCTCGTGGCGACACTGTGCCAGACCAAGACAGTTATGATTTTGGCCAAGGCGCAGGGTTTTATTTAAACGCCACCCAAGCCCCCTATAACACGCACTATAATATGTATGATTATGTGGTAAATGAATTGCCTTCGCTAATTGAACAGCACTTTCCCGTGACTGATAAAAAAGCGATTAGCGGGCATTCTATGGGGGGGCACGGTGCGTTGATGATTGCATTGCGCAATCCAAAAAGTTACACCAGTGTTTCTGCTTTTAGCCCAATCACTAACCCTATTGACTGTCCTTGGGGGCAAAAAGCGTTTAGTCAGTACTTAGGAGATGATCAATCACAATGGGCCAATTACGATAGCTGTGAACTAATGAAAAAGGCACACAGTAACGAATTTTTACCAATGCGTATTGACCAAGGTGATGCCGATAATTTTTTAGTCGAGCAACTAAAACCAGACAACCTAACTGCAGTAGCAGAGCAAGTTAATTACCCGCTAACGTTGAATATGCACGCAGGCTACGATCATAGTTACTTTTTTATCAGCAGCTTTATCGACGAACACTTATCATTTCATCAACTGTATCTTCAGCGTTAATTGTATCCTCTACTGTGAGGTTGTCAGTCGTTGCTTCCTCACATTGTTGTATTGATTTAGTTATTCTTTTGCATACCAGAGTAGGCTCTGAGCTTTCTTGCACTAACCCCACTAAAAAACGATCTACTTCGATGCCTAAGTCCGCAAATGACAAAGTCTGTTCATGACTAAAGTAAGTATTATCTTGAGGCGATACATGTGCGGGGGCCTGCGCTAAATCAGCATCATAATTTGTATCCGCTTTTGAATAAATAACTCCATCAACTAATACACCCGCTACAGTGCATGCGCTTAGTAATTGGCTGACAAGTAAAACAGTAATAAAGTGCTTGAACATAAATTTAATCCTTTATATCCCATTGCTTAAATGCGTAAGTTATTATTTAACTACCTCGAATGAGCCAGTTTTTAATAGCATTAGTATTGCTTAGTGGTTGTATCTGTAATACTCACTATAAACGAACGAGTATAAAACACTGTAAAAAACTGTAAGTGAATGACAATAAAGTAATTAAACTATAAACTAGCTCGAGCATAGCAACAGTAATAGGTTTAACTACACTTGTAACTCCTTCATAAACTCTTTTACAAATCCTATCAGCTGCAAAATAAAAATAAACAAAAATGGCACTGCACCAATAATTGCAATACTTCGGTTAAGTAATTCATTATTTTGTAATAACAATACCCAGCTACTTAGAGCTAAAGTAAAAGACCACACATACAAACTAAATCGATGACTGCTTTTTGTCCCCGCTAAATTACGGATCACTAAAATTGCAGAATCTGCCGAAGTAGCAACAAAGATCAGTAATAATAATAAGCTCGACCAAATAAGCACACCTCCTTGCCAACCTAACTGCTTAAAAAATACAAATAAGCCTTGTGTATAATCAGTTTTAATAGCGGCCATAATGCCACTACTATGGCCGCTATCCCAAGCAATAGCAGATCTCGAAAAAACACTAAACCAAATTAAAGTGACGAAAGTTGGCACAATTACTACGCCAACAATGTATTGCCAAACTGGCCGACCTTGACTTATTTTAGCTAAAAAAACCCCAACAAAAGGTCCCCACGCTAGCCACCAAAAATAATAATTATACGTCCAACTATTAGCCCAAGCAGGATCATTTAGTTGACTTGATAATTGCCATGTCCCTGTCACTAATAAGTGGCTATAAAATTTAACGCCACTGATCGCCACATCTATAATCGGTTGTAGTGGTACCATCATGATGAGCCAAATAAGTACTCCAAATGCTAAAAAAACATTAAATTGACTGAGTGTTTGAATACCCTTTTTTAATCCTAAGCGCGCAGATAAGCTAAACAACAGCGCTAATAACATAATAATAATCAAACCAACTAACCAAGGCGAGTTAATGCCAAGCTCAAGCTCAATCCCTTTTCGTAGTAATAATGTTGAATTTGCAATCGTGCCAACTACACCAAAAAAAATAGCTAAAATGGCCACTAACTGGATCACGTATTTACACTTTAGCTGCCCTGCGCGACTTAAAAATGAAGTTGTTACACTCAACACCGGAGCACTTATATCTCCCGCTTTGCCACTGTTATGGCTCAAACCACCTAAGACTAAGCCAAATACTGCGTAGAGTGCCCATGCATGAGCGCCCCAGTTTACTAACGTAATAGCCAATGCAGCACCTTGTCTATCAGGGTAAAGACTTTGCTTTAATGGCGGTTGCAATACGTGCATGGCAGGCTCTGCTACGCCCCAAAAAATTAAACCCGATCCCATTCCTGCAGCAAATAACATTGACAACCAACCAAAAGTTGAAAACTCGACAGATGTATGCTCTCCACCTATTTTACGTTGTCCGAGTGGGCTAATAGCCAGCACAATAACGCTTATCAATAAAAAATTAACTAACAGAAAAAATGGTCCACCCAACACTGATAATGCATTAATGATCAGTGGTTGAATATGCGCGGTGAGCATATCAGGAAATAATAGAGCCCCGCTAACAAATAGCACACACAAGGTGAGCGCTAGTTTTTCAAGATTCGACACTAATTTAGTAATACGAGCTTTAATTACCACATAGATACCTTAAAAATTATACTAATTAAATCGGTTTTATCAGCGCTAACGTTACGACGCTTTAAAGCTACACCAAAGCAACTTTTTAATTTTACATAATTTAGACATAAAAAAACCGGCCGCAGCCGGTTTTCTGATACTTAATACCAATTATATTGATTTACAGAGCTCTTGAACTCGCTTGCATGATCATGCATTTAATAAAACTGAGATCAATAAACTTTACTTTGCAGCCAAAAGCTTCGCTTGCTCTTGTTGGCTTGCCATAAATTCGTTAAAGGTGCCGTGGAAATTAACCACTTCTTTGTCACGAATATCAATAATACGAGTTGCCAATGATGAAACAAACTCACGGTCATGGCTGACAAAAATCAGCGTACCTTCAAAGCCTTTTAATGCATTATTAAGCGCTTCAATGGCTTCCATATCCATGTGGTTTGTCGGTTCGTCCATCACCAAAACATTTACGTCTTGCATCATTAATTTGCCAAACAATAGGCGATTTTTCTCACCACCTGAGCAGTTTTTAGCTTTTTTATTCGCATCATCCGCAGTAAACAATAACCGACCTAACATGCCACGCACCATTAAATCGTTATGCTTGGCTGTACGCCACTGTGACATCCAATCAAACAAGGTTAAATCGTTATCAAAGTCTTTACTACTATCTTGCGGACAATAGCCAATCGATGCATTTTCTGACCATTTTACAACACCGTGATTAGCTTCAAGTTCACCCACTAAACAGCGAATAAAGGTTGATTTACCAACACCGTTTTCACCAATAATCGCAAGTTTTGAACCTGCTTCTAAAATCAGCTCGCCGCCTTCAAACAATACTTCACCGTCAAAACCATGGCCAAAGTCTTCTAAGATCAATGCTTGGCGGTGCATCTTTTTACCTTCATCAAAATACAATGACGGCGCCATTCGGCTTGACGACTTCACTTCATCTAAGCTGATTTTATCCATGCGTTTAGCACGTGAACTCGCTTGTTTTGCTTTTGACGCATTAGCACCAAAGCGGTTAACGAAATCTTGTAACTCTTCAATTTCAGATTGCTTTTTAGCATTACCAGCAAGTAATTGATCACGAATAAGTGTTGATGCTTCAATGTATTTTTCGTAGTTACCTGGGTAAATACGCAGCTCACCGTAGTCAATATCAGCCATATGAGTACATACCGCATTAAGAAAATAGCGGTCATGAGAAATAATGATCATGGTACATTTACGCTGGTTAAGTTCGTGCTCTAACCAGCTAATGGTATGAATATCCAAGTTATTGGTTGGCTCATCCAGTAATAAAATATCAGGGTTAGCAAACAAGGCTTGCGCAAGTAAGACGCGCAGCTTCCAGCCAGGGGCTACTTGTGACATTAGACCAAAATGAAATTCTTCTTCAATACCCGCTTTTAATAAAATATCACCCGCGCGGCTTTCTGCACTGTAACCATCCATTTCAGCAAAAACGCTTTCAAGCTCAGCGACTTTCATACCATCTTCTTCACTCATTTCTGGCAGTGAATAAATACGTTCACGTTCTTGCTTTATTTTCCATAATGCAACGTCACCCATGATCACAGTATCAACCACTGAGTATTGCTCAAATGCAAACTGATTTTGGCTTAAGTTACCGACTTTCAGTCCTGGGCCAATTGATACGTTACCTGATGTTGGCACTAATGAGCCATTGAGGATTTTCATGAAGGTTGACTTACCGCATCCATTGGCGCCAATTAAGCCATAACGATTACCGTTACTAAATTTAGCGGAGATATTTTCGAACAAGGGTTCGGCACCAAACTGCATGGTGATATTAGCGGTAGAGATCAAAATGAATTTCCTAAGCAAATACTGACAAGTACACTGTTCGCTGAATAAGGAAAAGTTAATACAGGCAATAAGACGGTATAAAGAGGCCGCGAATTATACAGGCACTAGCTGCACTAGTCGAGCTTAGTCTCAATAATTGACTCACCGAGCACTGGTTTTTATGTGACTTAAATAAATTTTAATGTCATCTACGGTTTCAGCCAATGATTTGTTCGATAGCAATAAAAAAGCGAAGGCAGTGCCTTCGCTTTTTTATCAAACGTCTCGTTTAAGCAAGCTTGTCTGAAGCAACTTTATAAGTTGGATCTTCTATTACATTAACTTCGACTAAGTCGCGCGCTTTATGTAATAACTGTATACAGTCTGGGCTCAAGTGGCGTAAATGCAACTGCTTACCTGCCTTGGTGTATTTATCAGCTAAAGTATCAATTGCTTCAATGGCACTGTGATCTGCCACTCGGCTGTATTTAAATTCGATGATAACGTCTTTAGGGTCATTTTTAACATCAAACAACTCCGCGAACTTTTTCACTGAGCCAAAAAATAATGGGCCGTGTAGTTCGTAGACTTTAGAACCTTCTTCATCAATGTAGTTTGTAGTAAAAATATGTTTAGCATGTTGCCATGCAAATACTAAGGCTGACACAATCACACCCACACATACTGCAATTGCTAAGTCAGTTATCACCGTTACACCCGATACTAATACAATGACAAAAGCATCTGATTTTGGGACGCGTTTCATCATTTTGAAACTCGCCCATTCAAAGGTGCCTAATACCACCATAAACATCACGCCAACCAATGCTGCCAGCGGCACCATTTCAATCAAACTGGCGGCAAAAATAATGAATGCTAGGAGCATTAATGCTGCTGTGATACCAGATAGACGCGAACGACCACCTGAGTTAATGTTGATCATTGATTGACCAATCATCGCGCAGCCTCCCATCGCACCAAAGAAACCACAGGTAACGTTTGCAGCGCCTTGACCAATGCATTCTTTATTGCTGTGACCACGGGTTTCTGTGATTTCATCAATCAGGCTAAGGGTTAATAGTGATTCAATTAAACCAATTGCCGCTAAAATAAGTGCATAAGGTAAAATAATTTTCAGTGTTTCAAAGGTAAATGGCACCATTGGAATGTGAAATTGTGGTAAACCACCAGCAATAGTTGCCGCACTGTCACCGGTCATATCTTTTAAGAAATCAAGTACTGTACGCGCTTCTAAATCAAATCCGATAACAATGGCGGTTACAGTAACAATAGCGACTAATGTTGATGGCACAGCTGTAGTCAACTTTGGCAAAAAGTGAATAATAGCCATCGTTAAAGCGACTAATCCTAGCATGATCATCATCGGCGTGCCTGTCATCCACTGCATGCCACCTTGACCATCGGACACCTTAAATTGACCTAGTTGCGCTAAGAAGATGACAATCGCTAAACCATTTACAAACCCAAGCATCACCGGATGCGGAACCATACGAATAAACTTACCGAGCTTAAACACCCCTGCTAGTATTTGCAGTATCCCCATCAGCAATACAGTCGCGAAGAGATACTCAACCCCATGATCTAGCACTAAACTTACCATAACAACGGCAAGTGCACCGGTTGCACCGGAGATCATACCTGGGCGGCCGCCAAAAATAGCGGTGATCAAGCCAACAATAAATGCTGCATATAAACCAACTAAAGGCTCTACATTTGCAACAAACGCAAATGCAACAGCTTCAGGAACGAGTGCTAGGGCAACCGTTATACCTGATAAGATATCGTTTTTAGCAGAGCTCGGCGCCTTGCTTAATAAGTTAAACATTGAATTCCTCTTCGGGGTGTGGGATCAAAAAAGCGCTGAATTCTAACAAATTAAGCTAAGGTTAACAATTGCAGTAAGAGGAACAAGCTAACGCCTTTATAGCGCTAGCATGATTAGATACGATTAAAGTGGCAGCGATGTACTGCGTTTGACACAAGTCATAGTGACGTTTGAGTGAACTTCTTGAACAAATTCAAGATTCAATAAATTATCACGAACAAACTGTTCATAGCCTTCAATGCCTTTAGAAATGATCCGCAACATAAAGTCCATAGTGCCAGCCATACTGTAACATTCTGTTACTTCATCATAACTTAGGATAAGTCGTTCAAACTCAGCTAAATTTGTACGGCCATGATTTGATAAACGAACATGAGCGTACACTAGCATATCAAAGCCGAGCTTTTTCTCATCCAATAAGGCAACTTTGCCTTTGATGTAACCATCTTGCTCAAGCTTAGCAATACGACGCCAACAAGGTGATTGAGATAAACCGACTTTATCAGCAATATCAGCGGTCGAAAGACTTGCATCTTGCTGTAACAGTGCCAAAATTTGGCGGTCAACATGATTTAGAGACATTTTATTTCTTATTTATTTTACTAAATTGGTTAAATTATACATTGGTTTATAGGTTGAGTCTTGTACTTTTATGCATTTATTATGCGCAACTAACCAAATTTACCACTTATAAATGGATTCGATATGCGCTCAGTCAGCACTTTAGTGTCAGGTCCATGCCCAGATAGAATTCGCGTTTCATCAGGCAGTGTCAAAATTTGATTTTTAATCGAGTCAAGTAACTGCTGGGCATCCCCTTTAGGGAAGTCTGTACGCCCTACTGAGCCTTTAAAAATAACATCACCCACTATCACTAACTGATGTGTTGCTTCATAAAATACAATATGCCCAGGCGTGTGGCCCGGACAATGACGAATGTCAAATCGCAATTGACCCAATGTAAACGTATCGCCATGACTTAACCAATGCTGAGGATGAAAAGGCGCAATTGGTGCAAAGCCAAACATTTGCGCTTGCATAGGTAATGCATCAAACCAAAACAATTCGTCTTTTTGTGGCCCGACAATATCAACAGAAAAATGCTCAGCAAGTACTTTTGCCGCACCGACATGATCAAGATGGCCATGGGTGAGTAAAATACACTGCAAGCTTAACTGATGCTTGGCAAGCTCAGTAATGATTTTATCAGCGTCGCCACCCGGGTCGATAACCGCTGCGTGGCGTGTTTGTTTACAAATAACCACTCGGCAATTTTGTGCAAAAGCGGTCACCGGTACGGTAATTATTTCCATATGTTAATTCTTTATTTGCGGTTTAGTGTCAAATGTCATCAGCACAGGATACTTTAAATAAGCTTGATCATAAAATGGCGTATGCTCATAGAGCCAGTTTAATCGTGCTTGTGCATCTTTAGCAAAAGCGGCATCCTCACGAATTTTTTTATCAAACTCAAGTGCAAGTGCCGGTTTTTCTTTGAGCATATGGCGAGCATACGGCGCTAATGCATAGTTTTCCATGTACTCAGTACGTTGAAAAATCGTATTAAACTCACCCCACGCAAAAAATGAATCCGGTGCTTTGGGGTGTAAAAGATGGGCAACTAACTCACCGAAAGGTTGAGCAGTTTCAACTTTATACCAACCGGTCAAAGACTTTTCTGGTACATCAACAAAATCAAAATCTGCGTTTACTCGAAAGCGTCCTTCAAACGGCGCTTTATCAAATTCATGCTTTGTTACTACCGCGACTTTTAAATTAGTTACCAGCTCATCACTGCTCACGTTTTCTACTGTAATACCATGTAATTTGAGTTTTTCGACAATGTGTGGATACGCAGGTGGAATATAAAATGTACTTGGTACGGTGATCACGGTTTTTGCGTCCTTCTGCCAGTAAATGGGCAACGCATCATAGTGCTGTTTTTCGCCTAAATACTTTACTTCCATCTGGCCACTCAAGGCGCTTTTACTGCGCGAATACTTGATCCCTGCAAATGCGATAGTGTTTGGCTCTTTTGCATAACCGCGTTCAACAATAAGCTGGCTTGGCACAAAAGTACGTTCTTTTTCAACCGCTTCGGTTAATTGTTGATGATGTTGCGCCAATGCTGAAATAGCCCCATCTAAAAATACATAGGTGCCAAGTACACGTTGTTTATACGGTTTTAATGAATGATTTTCGACAAGAATTGTGGGTAACGATCTTAAATCCCCCCAACCATTCGAATAACGAGGCGTGGCAACCCAGCCCGCTAAGCCTTTTTTAAACTCGCGCTTATCCATTACAAATACCAGCGGCCCAGGTATATGGCCTTGCTCTTGTAGTTTTGTGTCGATGATAGGTTTAAAATAATTATTGAGCGCATCTGACACACTTGGCGATTCACTGGCAAATACGGGGTTGTACCCGTAAGTTACATCGTATTGATAATCTGCACCGTCAGTCACATGCACATCGATATATAAATCTGGGTTAAACTGCTTGATCACCTTTAATACACCACGTACTTCCGGCGTATCTAGTTTGGTGAAATCACGATTTAAATTTAAATTATTAGCATTGGTTCTAAAGCCCATTTCAACTGGCCCACGCTGGTTTATGCGATTAAACTGACTACTACGCTCATGGCCATCAACATTTAAAATAGGAATAAATAAGATGTTCACTTGGCTTAAAATATCTCGACGTTTACCGGTTGCAATATCGCGTAGCAACATAAACATCGCATCTTTACCGTCAATTTCGCCGGCATGAATTCCCGCTTGAATAAAAATAGTCGGCTTGGCGTTTTGCATTAACTGCGAAGGTGTAAATGCACCATCTTCGCTTGCTACCATCATGTTGATCGCACGGCCACTGGCACTATGTGCAATAGTTTGCACTTGGAATTGGGTAGGGTTTGCTGCAACAAGACGATCTACAAAGGCCATAGTTTGCTGATAATTTGGTGACTTTAGCCCTTCGCTTAGTTCGAAATCAGTGGTTAATGGGCCTTTTTGTTGTATCAGTGCCAAACTTTGACCTTGCCATGGCAACAATGGCGGTAAATGGCTATCTAATGTAACACTGGCACTTAACAATAATAAACTGGCGATCATAGGACTCTCAAACGTTGGCCTCTTTAATAGCTTGAAATTATAACAAGGATAAATGACAGATCGCGTAAACTGCGGTGATTCAACAAAAAAATGCAGCCAATGACAATTTAAAAATTTTATAGGGCTAATTTTCACGCATTAAAAAAGGCGCTATAAAAGCGCCTTGCCACTCAAGAATAATGTGCTTAAAACATATCTTGATAAGGATTCGTTTTACTAAATGCAATGGCTTTATCAAAACCGGGAATATGCATGTCGGTATCAGAAATGACAATTTCATCTTCATCAATCATGCCATCACCAAAGCGATAGATTAGCTCATATTGTCCTAAGTCAGCTTGTTGCTGATAATTAGTCTGAGCAGCTGTAACGGTTTGATTGCTCAATGCATATGCATCCATCACCGCACTACCATGGCGTTTTGCTAACATTTTCATGGTCACCATGGGTGACAAAACAGTGGCGGTGGCATTATTTCCGCCAAAGCCTTTTGAATTAATAAAAGCAATATCCATGTCTTCGCATTGATAATGCTCAGTACGAATATCTAAATACTGGTTATGCACATCCTTGGCCACTTTATCTATGGTGGTAATACCCGGCATAATATTATGTGCAAATACACCCAGCGCCATCGCTAATTGGTCGCCACTAGCTGGCGCAATTGTGTGCCCTACATACGCTTTTGGTGCTGCTACTTTCCAATTATCAATGGCAAACGTTTGTGCCACCTTATGATAAATTAATGACTCTGTTACGCGGTTTTGCGGTGTGCTTGAACCATGCGCTAAAATAAAGCTACGTTGTTGTAATGCTTCTTTACCTAATAAGCTCGTGGCTAATGCCGCCGACTTCGCCATGGTTATATAATTACCCGGTCCCGGTGATGTAATTGATTTTTTAACGCCATCAGCATTTACAAATACATCAGGCACGCAGCCTAGAATGTCTGCACCCAACTCCAGTGCTAACGCATCATCCATTAGAATCGCTACTTGTGCGCCTTCACCTAAAGTAAAGCCACAATTTTCGCCAAATGGGCGGCTACTTTTACGATAATCAGGCTCATCATCATTGCTTAAGTTATCCAAGCGGCGTAAACCTTCAATATTCGCCAGCGCACTCATATTGCCAAAGCCTTCAACAACTTCAGGAGTAATTGCGCATTCAACACTTGCCACAATAGCAACACGTGTTCGCCCTGCTTGTATATCGTTTACTGCAGCGCGCAAGTTATATAAAAATGTTGCACACGCGCCAGAAGTTGAAAACGTAGTGCCTACATTGCCCGTCACATAGGCATTAATAAAATCGGTCGACATTGTATTTAAGCCAAGCGCTAACTGCTTGGTGCTGACGCGGTCACCTTGCTGGCGCGCTTTTACTAAACCACCTAAGCCCTTGTCATCCATTTGACCAATAACCGACGCTGAATAAGTGCCAATTTTATCAGGCTCAACACTATTCATAATGTGTTGCCAATCAAGTCCGGTTGATTTAATCGCGTCAGTAGCAGCAAAAATAGTGGCTTGTAAACCACGTGGCTGGTAGCGACTGTTGTACATAATAGATGGATCAAACCCTGTTGGTAGTTGCCCAGCCGATTTAATCGGATTATCGCGAGTAGAATCATGTTTAATATCAAACTGAGCCGCAATGGTTACTTTTACTTTTTTATTTTCAAGCTCTTCTACTTGCCAACTTGTAGGGACCGGCGAAGGTAAATCTCGACGACGTGTTTCAAACACAATGGCGCTTTCATCTGACGCGGTTAACGTCATTTTTTGCTGCCATGGTGTTGCATCGACATCAAAATGCTCTTTTTCAATTTTGCGAATTAACGTACCGGCAATAATTTGCTCACCAAAGCGTGCTTCTATGTCGCTTTGCTCAACAGTATTGCCTTTTAAATCTTGCAGTTGCCCATTCACAAGACTCACTAAATTCATTAACGTGGCGAGGCCTAAAAATGTTTCTTGCCGGGCTTGAGTATCTAAGTTATTTAACACGATACGACGATAACCTTGATGAAAAGAAGTACGGCCTGCGGCGTTAATTCCACCCATGCCGATAATAACGGGTAATGCTGTCATAATTTACCTTGAGAAAACGTGTTATAGGAGAAGCTTGCAGTTTAGATGGATTTAATTATCAACATTGTGCTTAAATAGCCAAATAATGAGCCTATGAGGCCAAATCAAACTGGTCGGAGCAATTAAATGGACAACAACTTGGTACTTAGCCCTTTGCAAATAAGTATTTTGGTATACCAGCACTTATTGATCACCAGTGTCACCTTGCCAATTGAAATGCTCAGAGCCGGTGAGGCGTACGCCAAAGGGCATATAAACAGCGGAACTTTTCGGCCATTAACGATTAATTTAATCGCTGAGGACAGCGAACCTATCAAAAATCGCAGCGGCTTAGCAATATTACCGGATCACACTTACGGCACAGCACCTTACAGTGACTTGATTATTGTGCCCGGTATTTGGCGCAATCCTCGCCCTGTTGTCAGAGCAAACTCTGGGTTAGTTCAGTGGCTTGCCAGCAGCTGGCAAACGGGTAGCTCAATCATTGGCGTGGGTACTGGCAATTGCTTAGTCGCTGAAGCTAAGTTATTAAATGGTCACCCCGCTACCACTCATTGGCATTATGCAGAACAATTTAAACGCGACTACCCACAAGTACTGCTCAAGCCTGATTTTTTTATCACTCAATCTGAGCGCTTATACAGTGTGGCAAGTCTAAATGCCTTAGCAGATGTGATCGTGCATATTATTAGCCAATACTACGGACAGGCCGCCGCTCAGCATGTTGAGCGCAACTTTTCTCACGAAATTAGGAAACCTTACGAAGATCAGCGCTACCTTGAAGGCGCCGTTGATCGGCATCCAGATGAACTCATCGCGCAAATTCAATTTTGGTTAAAAAACAACTTAACCACAGAACAAAGTTTAACAGAGGTCGCTCAACTATTTAGTTTGAGTTACCGCTCTTTTACCCGCCGTTTTCGCATTGCGACCAACCAAAGCCCCATTGAATATTGGCAGCAATTACGCGTACAAACAGCCAAAGAGCTACTTGCATCATCTAACTTATCAATTCAGGAGGTTGCTTTAGAGGTGGGTTACAATGATCAAGGTCATTTAACCCGCGTGTTTAAGAAAGTGCTCTCGCAAACGCCTAGCGAGTATCGAAAAGTGGTTAGAAGAAAGTTATTTGGTTAATAAGTTGCGGGGTGTTATTTTTAAACAGTTAAACCTTTTAGATAGCAAAATATACAGTGCGGGTTAAACATGAGTATCGACGTTTAACGCGCATCATTTACCATCGCTGTCGATTTGAGTACGCCTTTCAAATACTAACTTCAATGCTGCGTCCATTTCTTTAATAAAGTCATCCTTAAATGGAAATTTTTCTGATGGCGCTTTCAAATAACCAATGTGAGCAGTTCGCTTGAAAATAATTCTGTCTTGCTGAAGTTGACTCAAATCAACAAATGGATGGCTTTGCTTAAGTGCTTTAATACCTGATAAGATGGCCCACTTGTCATTGATATAACAGTCGATTCTATTTTTAGCCAGCTTCAAAATATTTGATAATGTATCTTTGTTTTCCCATATTTTTATTTTGTTTTGCTCCAGGGCAGTGTTCAATGCTTGATCGAATAAGAGATACCCTGCATTGATACCAACATTAATCGGCTTTAATGGATATTCTGTGTTTTCAATCTTGAGTAAGCTTGAGTTTGGATTACAAAAAGCTTGTATTACTTCTTCATGCAGCGGCTCTGAGTAAGGCCAAATAAAACTGCGCCCTTGCACATTTTTATAAGGAGGTAGTAAGGCAAAGTCCTCTCCTCGTCTAAGTGCGTCAACACCGCGCTTCCAAGGTACTGGTTGCAACTCTATAATATATTTTTCACTGATCAAATCGGCAGCTTGACGAACTACATCAACATATAAGCCCACTAACTCACCGTCTTTAAGGTAAGAATATGGGGGATAACTATCATCGACTAATATCACAACACGATAGCTTGGTTTGGCCACTACCGGTATTGTAAAAAAGAAAGCAAACAGCAGTAATGCAATTCTTTTCGGCCCATTCCACTGTATTATTTGCCAACTCGATTCCATTAAACAACACCTAAATAAATAATCACTGGTTATTAGCGTAGTCAGATTCATATTTTTTACAAATCTTACCATCCCCAAATATTATACCTACTCAAACGCTAAAATAACAAAAGCATAAGGCTTACTCTTATTATTACGATAAGCGTACGACAAGGACTATCTAAGTGCCGGACTTTCTAGGCCATTAACGACCGATTTAATCGCGCTGGACTGCAAATCTTTAAACGAGCTAGTCCCTCCCTCGATTATAGATAGAGAAAACCGAACTAAACAGCAAATAAAATCAAACGCTAATTAGACGTTTATATCTATATAAATTATAGGAATAGCATTAAAAGTGCTAAAAATTACATGGAGGCGCCATGACGGCAAATTTTAGCGATGTGCTTTTGGATCAAAAAGATAATTCAACAATCGATGCTAAATTGACAAATTTGCTGGGATTGGTGCGCAAACATTTAAATATGGATGTTGCTTTTATTTCAGAGTTTATTAACGATGAGCGCGTTTTCAAAGTTGTCGATAATCCATCAGCAAATAAAACGGTTAAAGTGGGCAATTCCGATCCTATTAATGAAACATATTGCCATAAAATCAGTGAGAAACAGCTTAGCCCTATTATTACCAATTCAAAAACAAATCCAATTACTCAAATAATGCCAGTAACCGACAAGTTAAACATAGGCGCTTATATTGGTGTGCCTATCAATCTTTCAAATGGTAAATTATATGGTACGTTTTGTTGTTACAAATCGCATCATGATGAAAGCTTAAACGAGCGGGACTTGTCTTTTTTAAAGATGATCTCTGAAATTGCAACTGGATTAATTGAAAAAAACCTGCATAACACTGCATTGCATAGGCAAACCAAATTAGCAATTGAGGAGGTTATTGCAAGCAACAATATAAGTATTTATTTTCAGCCTATTTTTAATCTATTTAGTAATAAAATTGCGGGCTTTGAATCACTGTCACGCTTTTTTACCAAACCTTATAAAACACCTGATCTCTGGTTTAAAGAGGCAACAGATGTGGGCCTAGGTGAATTTCTGGAAATGCTGGCAATAAAAAACAGCCTCGCCTATATTGCGCAATTTAATGATACCACTTATATCGCCATTAATTGTTCACCATCCCATATACTCTCGGGTGCACTTGAATATACTCTGCAAGGAGCCGATTGTTCAAGGTTGGTATTAGAAATAACTGAACATTCACCAATATCAGACTATACAGTAATGCGAGCTGCATTAGCGCCACTGCGAAAAAAAGGGCTACGTTTGGCTATTGATGATGTAGGTGCTGGCTTTTCGTCGTTTCAACATATTTTAGAACTAGAAGCCGACATTATTAAATTAGATATCAGCCTTTCGCAAAATATAAATAAAGACAATCGGAAGTTTTTACTGGCCAAGGCACTGTGTGGCTTTGCTAAAGCAATAGACTGTACGATTGTTGCCGAAGGCATTGAAACGCAAGCAGAGCTTAACGCATTAAGAAAATTAAATGTTGATAATGTGCAAGGTTACTTTATTGGCCGCCCTGCTCCTATTGAAGATGCATTGAGCTATCAAAGCATGACTTTATCAACATAAAAACGCCACGCTTAGTGGCGTTCTGACTCGTTAATTTCTTTTCGATAGTATCGTTTGTGATAACTTTTAACTTTAGCGTGTACACCTTTACTTAAGCTTTTAAACTTAGCTTCAAGGACATCTACACCATATAAAATACCCACCACTAAAATGGATAGTTTAATAGCTGCCAATAAATTATCGGTTGCAATCACTACACCAATAGATGCCAAAACCCAGATAGTTGCCGCCGATGTTACCCCAACCACAGCACCATCTTTAGCGAGCATCACTCCAGCACCTAAAAAGCCGATGCCAGTAATAATTTGACCAACCACGCGCGAGTGGTCAATCACATCACCATGGAGCATAAACGCCGTGGCTAAGAACAAATAAGTACCTAATATAATCAGTACTGAGGTTCTTATTCCTACTGGTTTGCCTCGTAACTGGCGTTCCATACCAATCAAAGCGCCACAAAATGCAGCACTGCCTATTGCCGACCACGAATAGGGGGCGATATCTACTAATTCAAAAAAAGTCACTCAAAATCCTAAAATTACTGCATGTGTATAGCCAGTGCCGTACTCAAACGAGAACTACCGAAACTGGCCATTTTTAAAAAGTCACTCTTAGCGATTGGTACGTGTTGACAATCAATCGCCAGCTGTTTATCGCTTTCACAAAAAGGGTCATGAACATATAGACAATGCTCATCTAAATGCGTTACACACACCCAATGCGGTGACTTTTTACCATCAAAGCGATACGTACTGATCAATAGCACCACGGCCATTTTGGCTGCTAACCAGCGCTCTATGTGCTCAAGGGTTAAGTCTTGATACTTCACATCTAGTTTGTGATTAATTGCCTCAACCACAAATTGATTATGAACCGTGTGTAAAATTGCTTTCTTCTTATCACTTCTTACGCCATCAACAAACAATGTATCACGTGTATTAATAATCACATCGGCTGTAAAACCGCGTTTATTGGCAGCTAAAGCAAGTCCTAATGGATGACAACCACCATGACCAGAGGTCATAAAAATAGTGGTTGCTTCACGCCAAATATCAAGCTCATTCACTTGTGAAATAATCGCTTTTTTTATTGATGACATTGCCATTAATAATGCCGCTGGCCCGCAAGTAAATTCGGTTGTTTGCTGATACCAAGGCGTTACACGCGAAAACTCAAGCTCATTAGTTTTACGAATGTTTTTTTGCATCCGCAAGGCATCGCTATGATCATCATAATAGTCACTGTATTGCCCAAATACCCGATAGCCAAGCTTTTCATAAAGTGCGATTGCAGCTTTATTATTTACCGCCACTTCAAGACGCATAAATAACCGCCCGCGTTCAGCCGTTGCTCTTTCTAGTGCTTTCAAAAGCTGCTGAGCAATGCCTTTGCCTTGTGCATTTGGTGCAACTGCTAGCGAATATAAACGTGCTAAACGAGTGCCTTTATGACACCACACTAAGCCATAGCCGAGTATCTGTTGATCTAACTCTGCAACCATTAAAATACCATGTTTGGCTGCAATCCAGCGCTTCAAGCTACGCGCACTCAATCTATCTTGATTAAAACTTTGCTGCTCTATCTCAAGTAACGCTTTTAAATCGCTGTCTGTGGCAGCGCGAACTGCCACACTATGCTCGGTCATTAACTCCGGCCTCGTGCTTCGAGGCGTTGTTTAAATTCTTCCATAATGATCATATAAAGTTCATCACCTAAGTAACCATCTTCTACTTTATGGTCAATACTTGGGTTATCGTTTACTTCAAGCACATATGCACGGCCTTGGTGTTCTTTAACATCCACACCATAGAGTCCTTTACCGACAGTTTTACATGCTTTTAATGCCGCATCTAAAACTGCTTTTGGCAACTCAAAAGTAGGTAGTGTTTCAAAACCACCAGAGAAAAACCGTTTTGCATCATGATTATAAATTTGCCAATGATTGCGAGCCATTAAATAACGACATGCATAGATAGCACGACCATTTAGTACCCCTACTCGCCAATCGTATTCTGTGTACATATATTCTTGGGCTAGAACTAAAGCGCTAAATTCAAATAGCTCAGCCAATTTTGCTGCCAGCTCATTGCGATCAGTTACTTTGTAGACACCTTTTGAAAACGACCCTTCCGGCATTTTAAGCACTAATGGATAAGTAAATGCCTCTTCAAGCTGACTGATGGTTTCATCACTTTGATCAACTACTACTACGGTTTTTAAGCTCGGTACTTTTTGATAATTAAACGCATCATGCAAATACACTTTATTACAACAGCGTAAAATAGACTCAGCATCATCAATCACCACTAATCCTAGGCTCTGCGCCTTACTTGCCAGACGATAAGTTGGGTGGTCAATTGCAGTTGTTTGGCGAATAAATAGCGCATCAAACTGAGCGATATTATCTATTTCGTCAAAGCTTAGCGCTTGAGCATAGATACCATGTTTAGCTGCCGCTTTAATAAAACGGGCTATAGCATCTTTATCGCTTGGTGGTACTTTTTCATTGTGATCAACTAAAATAGCCATATCCCAGCGGTAACGTTTTTGCGTACTGCTTATACGCCACTGTGTTTGCGTAAACTCAGTTAATTTAGCAACAAAGTCTTGATGCTGCTGAGCATTAAGCGACGCCAATGAACCTTGCTGTAACAGCCCAGCTTCATCTACAAATAAAATAGGCGCTGGGTATTGTTTAAATACCATTTTTGCCGCTTTGTTTTGTAATTCATTTACTGCGTGCCCAAAATATAAGGCATCATCAAGATGACCAACATTAAGCATTAAAGTTTGGCCACTACGTAGCGCATTAATCGTTTTTACACTTGGTAATACCTGATGTTTACGTGCCTCAGCAAGTAATGAGCAATAATAGCCTTTACTCAAGTATTGGCTTGAGTCGCATAGATTAATAATGCGCGTTTTTGGCTCATTATGCTTTGGGTAATCTCGTAAGTAAGTGTTGAAGGTAATTACGTTTTCGAATGAATGAGCAAGTGCCTGCTCGTTGTTATCAACCACAATCAAGGTTTTAAACACGACTTTTCCTAAAATAAGTCAAAATACAAATATAAGAGTGAATGTAAATAGAAACACCCATACTGCTAAGTCATTGTTGTGCTACTGGTGTACTTAACAGGATGGGTGCTTTAGATTCAGCTACTGCTTAACCTACAGGTGATTTATAAAGGGTTTTTCGCTACCTTACCAACGAGTAATTTTTAGCGTTAAGATAAGTAAATTTAATCAACCACAGTAAGGTCTAATAAAGCTGGTTAAAGCGCCTTTCAGCACCACTAACTTATTGAAACAATTTCTAATAACGTGGATTTATTTGCTATTGTAAAACTAAACTCATCACCTTGTTGCTTATCCATCAGTAATTGACCTAATGGTGACAGTGGTGTGAGAACATACACTGTGGTGTCTTTTATTTTAATGCTTAAACCACCAGAAAGTGGTCCTAAAAAATACCATTTTAGATTTTCGTCTTCATCGCAGATACAGACCAGCGAACCAATGGTAACTTTACTTGATACAGCGATTTTAAATGCCTTTTCAAACTCGATAATACTCAAATGGCAGTCATTCACACGCTGTGCTTGCCCTTGTGCCAAATAGGCAGCTTCTAGGCCTAATGTATCGTATTTATTTTCAGCAATATTTTCTTCATGAGTGGCGGTGTCATGGGCTGTCTTTGCAGCAGCCTGCGCGGTAGTAAGTTGCGCTTCTAAAGCAAAACGCAGGCATTCAATCACATGGGTTTTATTCATATCTAAGGAATTATTTTAAATCTATAATGACTGTATTTTAACGTGCTTTGGGCTGCGTGTAACTTAATTGCCTAAAAACAAGGTTATTCATAGGCATTGATTAGTAATAACATAAATCAAGCGCTGCTGTTAACAACGCTTGCTGAACTGTTTTTTACTACTTAGCTATCCATGGCGTTACTTTTAGTAATGGCACCGACACAGCAAATGCTGTTTTATCGTCTTCCCACTGCTCAGTAACTCTGACATGACAAATTGCCCCTTGGCAATCCAAAGCAGGATCGGCAATAGTGACTGGCTCTGCAAAAGTCAGCACTACACCTTGTTGTTCAGGCAATAAAAAGCTCATCAGTTTGCTAACAAAAAAACCCGACAGATCCGATAATAATTCATCAAACTCATTATTAAGCTGATACAACTGGTGTTTATTCAAATTACTATTATTAAACTCACGCGCTTCAATTTGCAGTTTTAACTGGCAATCGTGATTTTCGTTCTGAGGCTCGATAACCACCACAGCTTTATTTGTATCAAGTTGTTTATCAAAAGGAAGTAAAAGCTGAGCATGCTCAGTATAATTAAGTGGAAACTCCTCTCGCTCAGTAATAATGCGCCCGGTTTTAATTAAACATTCATCATTACTAGCAATGTCGGTGATGTAAAAATTGACCTGAGCAAATTGAAAATCACCTTTATTGACGACTTTTAAACGATCATAAAAGCCATCATAGGAGACCACAAACTCTTTTGCTTGCACAGTAAACGTTGCTATTAGTACAACGGCAGCTGCCATAATATGACTGATACTACGTACTGGGTTATTCATCAAAGTAGGCTCTATTTTGGTTGATCATTTGATTTAATTCTTCGATATACGCCTCACCACGCTCAGAGTATGAGGTTAATCCGTAGCTTAGTTTAGTCGCTGAAATTGGCTTTTCTTGTAAACGTAAATCGGCGCGGATACTACGTAAGTGTTTATAGGCGGCATGAGTATTAATATTCTTAAAATAAGAAGTCACGGCTGCGCGCACAGATTTAAATGCCGCCACCTCATGATCTGCACCGGTATTTCGACGATTAGGCACCATACCGCAGCCCTTGCTATAACACCACTGACCAAAAAAGTTTAAACCTATTCGAGCAAACCGAGACGTCCCCCATGCGGATTCGTTGGCCGCTTGCATCAGCGCTAACTCTTTAGGAATAATATCAACTCGGTTTAATGCCTTACGCAAAGACAAACTATCAATCGTTTCTGGTAATTTATAGCTATTTAAAATCGTTTTAACTTGCTTGGTTTGCGTGCGACTTAATGGTTCATCGTATTGCATCATCATCAATGCAATCTCCAACGTTGCCCGCTGCTGCAGAATTTTTTTATTTTCAGCCTCAACATGCGGCCGAATAAAGTTAAAAAAAGCATGTTTTTTTTCTTTTACATCACTAAAACCATCAAAGTCAGGAAGTTTAACATTATGTAATGGCTTTTCTTTCTTTTTGACTGGTGGCTTGATTGAGGTTGTTTCGTCCTCAATAACTGGATCCGATTTTTCTATAAATGGGTAACTCAATGCCCAAATAAAAAATAGGCTAACGATTAAACGAAAAAGATACTTAAGCATGTATTCTCTCAAAGAAACTAACATTTATGCATGGTATATCCACACGCATCTGACCATTCATTATACCTAAGCCCTTCAATAAAGGCGAATATACCCATTGGAAGGATTTATAATCTCAAAAAATCAGCTACAATTAAGCGCATAGAAACGCTAAAAAAGTTACCGGATACTCATTAATGGAATTAGACTGGCAAAGCCGCATAATAAATCAAAACAAGTTTCGCCCTAATGACAATCGCTCAGCGTGGCAAGTAGACCGCTCCCGGATAATCCATGCAGCTGCATTTAGACGTTTGCAAGCTAAAACTCAGATAATGGGAATTGGCCTAAATGATTTTCATCGTACACGATTAACTCATTCTTTAGAGGTATCGCAAATTGGCAGTGGTTTACTTCGTCATTTAGAGAAACAACACCCTGACTTCACACATTTCCCCGACCCTAGTTTGCTTGAGACGCTTTGTTTGGCGCATGATATAGGCCATCCTCCTTATGGCCATGGCGGTGAAATTGCCCTTAACTACATGATGCGTGAACATGGTGGTTTTGAAGGCAATGCACAAACACTGCGCATTGTTTCAAGACTCGAACCATACAGTGATGGTCATGGTATGAACTTAACGCGCCGTACTTTGCTTGGCTTTATAAAATACCCGGCTTTTATTGATGACTTATGGCACACCATCCCACATCATGATCCGCAACGTGCATTTATAAAAGCTGACGACTGGCGTCCAGCAAAAGGTTTATACAAGGATGATAAAGCGACCTTTGACTGGATTGTAGCGCCTTTATCTGACGCTGATAAACAACGCTTAGGCGATTTTAAGGCCGTCGATGAGTTTAGATCTAAAACCAGTTTTAAATCCCTTGATGCAGCAATTATGGAACTTGCCGACGATATTGCTTATGCCGTACATGACCTTGAAGACGCAATTGCAACAGAGCAAATCACCCTAAAAGAGTGGCAAAATCATGCCTTACCCGCACTTGAGCTTGTGCAATGTGAGTGGCTTGGCGACAGTAACTTAACCGAGCGGCTATTTTTAGGTAGCGAAGCACAACGTAAAGATGTGATTGGGGAATTAGTAAACTTATTTATTACTCAATCATCCATTGTGCACACAGAACTTGAGTTTGAAAATCCAATTTTAAATTACACCGTTGAACTACCCCACTGTTATCAGCATTTACTTGAGACTTTAAAGTCATTTATTTATCAACGACTCATTCGTGCTTCACATATGCAGCAAATTGAGTTTAAAGGACAAAAGTTAATTATTGAATTATTTGAAGCATTTGCCTGCGAACCATTACGACTTTTACCTGAAACCACAGCAAATGTGTTTCGCCTAGCACAACAACAAAATGGTAATACACACAGAGTAATTTGTGATTATTTAAGTGGCATGACTGACGAGTATGCGTTTAAAACACACCAACGCCTTTTTTCAAGTAATAGCTAGCATTAACAAGATATGTGATATGAAAAGTACACCAGAATTTACTAGCTTTAAGAAGTTTTACCCATACTACTTACAAGAACATAAAAATATTACCTGCAAACGGTTACATTTTTTTGGTAGCTCTTTGGTGCTTATTATCGTTTTGTATGTGCTGTATAGCCAACAATTTATGCTGTTGTGGTTGCTACCCATTATTGGTTATGGTTTTGCCTGGGTTGGTCATTTTTTCTTTGAGAAAAACCGCCCTGCTACCTTCAAATACCCGTTTTATAGCTTATGGGCAGACTGGGTGATGTTTAAAGATATGCTGATTGGCAAAATAAAATGGTAGTCACTGTTGTTTTGTAATAACCGACAAACAAGCAAAAAGATCATTATGCAAACCTGTTTTTGTCGCTTTTCAGTGATATAGTTAACGCCATTTTTGCTATTCAAGATATTAAAATGTATCGATTATTTGAGCGGATGATCAAGCCGTTTCCCGAACAAAAGCCTACCCAGCCTCCTGCGACGCTATTTGCATTTTGTCGTCACTACACTAAAGGTATGGAAGTCTCGCTATTTTTTATGTCGCTAAGCGCAGCATTGCTCGCGATTTTAGAAGTATCACTGTTTAGCTATATGGGCCAGCTTGTTGATTGGCTAAGTATCTACACCCCTGAAACATTATTTGTTGAGCAAAAATCTGAACTCATAAAAATGGCGATAGTGCTACTTGTTGTCCTACCTATCGTGGTGTTTTTTCATTCTGCGATATTGCACCAAGCCTTGTTAGGTAATTACCCGATGTCAATTCGTTGGTTAGCACATCGCTATTTGCTTCGCCAAAGTGTGAGCTTTTACCAAAATGAATTTGCAGGGCGCATCGCCACCAAAGTAATGCAAACATCCCTCGCGGTGCGTGAAACCGTGATGAAACTACTTGATGTATTAATGTATATCGTGGTTTATTTTGGCGCTATGGTGTTTTTAGTAGCCGAAGCCGATTGGCGCTTAATGCTTCCTTTGCTTGTATGGTTAGCTCTGTATATTTTGATCCAAATGTACTATGTACCTAAGCTCAAAAAAGTGGCTAGCTCGCAAGCAGACGCTCGCTCTGAGATGACCGGCCGAATAGTTGACAGTTATACGAATATTTCGACTATTAAATTGTTCTCATATACCCAACGTGAAGAGCAGTACGCAAAAGACAGCATGGATGTATTTTTACAACCTGTGTATAAGCAAATGCGCTTAGTTACCAGTTTAAATTTTGCCATTCAAACGCTTAACTACTTCTTAGTATTTAGTGTTGCGGCATTATCTTTGTATTTATGGACTCTGAGTGCCATTAGTGCCGGCGCAATTGCAATTGCGGTAAGCTTAGCACTGCGTTTAAATGGCATGGCACAGTGGATCATGTGGGAAATTAGTGGCTTGTTTGAAAACATCGGCACTGTCGCTGATGGTATGAAAACGTTATCAAACCCAATTGAAGTCGATGATCTGCCTGATGCCAGCACATTAAGTGTAACCACAGGTGCAATTGACTTTAATAATGTGCATTTTAACTATGGTAAGGCCGCAAACGAAACGAATCGCGGCGCTGTTATCAATGGCTTAAATCTCAACATCAAAGCCGGAGAGAAAATAGGTCTTGTTGGTCGCTCTGGCGCTGGTAAGTCAACACTCGTTAATTTGTTGCTACGTTTTTACGATATTGATAGCGGTAGTATCAACATCGACGGCCAAGATATCTCAAAAGTGAGTCAAGAAAGCCTGCGTAAGTACATTGCGATGGTTACCCAAGATACTTCTTTACTGCATCGGACAGTCAAAGAAAATATCCTTTATGGCTGCCCAGATGCCAGCGATGAAGAAATGATGAAAGCGGCTAAACAAGCCAAAGCGCTAGAGTTTATTGATGACCTTGAAGATAGCAAAGGCAACAAAGGTTTTGCAGCCCAAGTGGGTGAGCGCGGCGTAAAACTCTCTGGAGGTCAACGCCAACGTATCGCCATTGCTCGGGTGCTGCTGAAAAACGCCCCGATATTAATTTTAGATGAAGCCACCAGCGCGCTCGATTCTGAAGTTGAAGCGGCTATTCAAGCTAGTCTTGATGATTTAATGGCCGGTAAAACCGTCATTGCCATCGCGCATCGACTATCCACTATTGCACAAATGGATCGGCTCATCGTACTTGATGAGGGCGGCATTGTAGAGCTAGGTAGCCATGAAGAACTGCTGGCACAAAATGGTATTTATGCCGCGTTGTGGACACACCAAACCGGCGGGTTTATTGGTGTAGAATAATTTTTACCTAGCCATAACGCCTTAGTTAAGTTTCAAAATCCAAGCGCTGTTTTTTGAAACTTAACCAGCCAAGTGTCATTACGAAAATTTTTATCGTTTTTAATACAACTTAAAAACCATACCTTCCCTGCCAATTTGGCTATGAAACTGTTCCCTACAAAACTCATATTTTGGGTGGCTTGGCCGTCTCTTTATACCCAAACCACCTCAAGATGCGAGCGTCGTTGGAATTAAAAGCGATTTAGGCAAGGCATTGCTTGCAAGGAATAGTGGTTCTATTGTTAAAATCAATAACGCAGTATAAATCGCTTTAAACCAACCTGTTGGGAGTTTCACAGGCACTTACTCTCAGCGTTGTTACTTCTTAAAAGGGACTGCCATTGTTGCAAAGTAACGCCTTGATATTAAGCCCCTGTGAAACGCTGAATTCTGCACCTTGAGGTGGTTTGGGTATACTGCTATAATCGCGGCCTTTCATAGCCTGCGTAATTTGTCAGAGTGTCTCCTTTTAGCTCTGTAATACGCATATGCGCTAGTAGTTTAAATGACAGCAACCTGTATAAGCGAAATTATCCATGAGCGAAAATAGTCACATTAAAGTCATCGTTGGCATGTCCGGCGGTGTTGATTCTTCTGTATCAGCTTATTTATTAAAACAACAAGGCTATCAAGTTGAAGGCCTGTTTATGAAAAACTGGGAAGAAGATGATAATGATGAATATTGCGCTGCTGCCGACGATTTAAAAGACGCGCAAGCAGTCTGTGACAAGCTGGGGATTGAACTACACACAGTTAATTTTGCCGCAGAATATTGGGATAACGTATTTGAGTACTTTCTTGCTGAATATAAAGCAGGCCGTACGCCAAATCCTGACATCATGTGTAATAAAGAAATCAAATTCAAAGCTTTTTTAGAATTTGCAGCAACGGCGCTTGGCGCTGATTTTATAGCCACGGGCCATTATGTACGCCGTGAATTACGCGATGATAAATACGTTATGTGTCGTGGTCTTGATGATAACAAAGACCAAAGCTACTTTTTATACACATTAAGTCATGAACATATTGCACAAACGCTGTTCCCAGTTGGTGATATTGCCAAACCTGAAGTGCGTCGCATTGCTGAAGAGCAAGACTTAATTACCCACGATAAAAAAGACAGTACCGGTATTTGCTTTATCGGTGAGCGTAAGTTTAAAGACTTCCTACAAAAATTCTTACCTGCACAACCGGGTGTTATTGAAGACACAGACGGTAACAACGTTGGTGAGCACGAAGGCTTAATGTATCACACTCTCGGTCAACGCAAAGGTTTGCTAATTGGTGGCATGAGAGAAGGCTCTGGCGAACCATGGTATGTAGTAGATAAAGACTTAGAACGCAACGTATTGATTGTTGGTCAAGGTAAAGACCATCCGCGTCTTTACAGCAATGGACTAAATGCCAACCAATTACACTGGGTTGATCGTGTTGGGCCAAAAGGTACCACCCGCTGCACGGTAAAAACTCGCTATCGTCAAGAAGACCTAAACTGTACGCTGCTCGTTGGCGATGATGGTTTTGCCCGAGTATTATTTGATGAACCACAAAAAGCAGTAACCCCAGGACAATCTGCGGTGTTTTATGTCAACGAAATATGTTTAGGTGGCGGTATTATTGATTCGGTGATCAAATAATGAATGAACACCAAGTCATGGCATTAGCAGCCATGTGCCAAGTTGCTAAACAAGTTCAAAAAATAGCGCAGTACGGCAGTAGCAACGATTACGAATTAGAAAAACTATTAACCAGTATTGTACAAACCTCCCCTGATTCACCCAGTGATGTGTATCAAGGCACTGAGAATCTAAGAGATGGTTATAAAATCTTACTTGATCAACTCAGTGCAGGTGAAAAGAAAGATGTTGAAATCGTCAAATACGTTGGCGGTTTAATGCAACTTGAGCGTGCACTGAGCGCAAAAGCAAGTAGCTTAGCAGAGCTTGGTAAAAGCATTGATGATATCAAGCGACGTCTTGATCACTTTGCTATTACTGATGACACTGTTATTACGGCTCTTGCCGATATTTATTCAAAGGTGCTTAGCCCCCTAGGGCACCGAATTCAGGTTTATGGCAAGCCTGACTTACTAAAACAGCAATTAGTACAACACAAAATACGTGCATTATTATTAGCAGGTATTCGCAGTGCAGTATTATGGCGACAAATGGGCGGTAAACGCCGTCACTTTTTCTTTGCGAAAAGAAGAATTATCGCCATTGCTAAAAACCATATTTAATTATCGTTCAAAACTAAAATTTAGGAGTTATTATGGAGCTTTCAGCGTTAACAGCTATCTCTCCGGTGGATGGTCGCTACGGCAGCAAAACCACTGAACTACGCAGTATTTTCAGCGAATTTGGCTTGATAAAATACCGTGTAACAGTCGAAGTTCGTTGGTTACAAGCCCTTGCAGCAGCTGATGCGATCAAAGAAGTACCGGCATTTAGCGACGAAGCCAATGCTTTACTTAACGCGATTGTTGATAACTTCAGCGAAGCCGATGCGCAACGTGTAAAAGATATCGAGCGTACTACAAACCACGATGTTAAAGCCGTTGAATACTTATTAAAAGAAAAAGTAGCTGACAACGCCGAGTTACATGCAATTAATGAATTTATTCACTTTGCATGTACATCAGAAGACATCAATAACCTGTCTCACGGTTTAATGCTCACTGAAGCACGTAACGAAGTATTACTTCCTTACTGTGATCAACTACTTAATGCAATTAAAGAAAAAGCCATTGAGTACAAAGCAGTACCAATGATGACACGTACTCACGGTCAACCTGCAACACCTTCAACTATGGGCAAAGAATTTGCCAACGTATATATGCGTTTAAAGCGTCAACGTGACCAAATTTCACAAGTTGAAATGCTAGGTAAAATCAACGGTGCTGTAGGTAACTACAATGCTCACCTCAGTGCCTACCCTGATTACGATTGGCACAATCATGCTGAGCAATTTGTAACTAGCCTAGGGTTAACATTCAACCCATTTACAACGCAAATTGAACCGCATGACTACATTGCCGAGTTATTTGATGCGATTGCTCGCTTTAACACTATCTTATTAGATTTTGACCGTGATGCATGGGGCTATATAGCGCTAAATCACTTTAAACAAAAAACCATTGCGGGTGAAATTGGTTCATCAACTATGCCACATAAAGTTAACCCGATTGATTTTGAAAACTCAGAAGGTAACTTAGGTCTAGCAAATGCTATTTTCGCTCATCTAGCGCAAAAGCTGCCGGTATCTCGCTGGCAACGTGACCTTACTGACTCAACAGTACTGCGTAACTTAGGTGTTGGTATGGGTTATGCGCTAATTGCATACCAGTCAACCCTAAAAGGTGTAAGCAAGTTAGAAGTAAACGAGCAACGATTACTTGACGAGTTGGATCAGAACTGGGAACTGCTAGCAGAGCCAATTCAGACGGTAATGCGTAAATACGGCATCGAAAAACCATACGAAAAGCTAAAAGATTTAACCCGTGGTAAACGTGTAAATCAAGAGATCATGGCTGACTTCATCGATGGTTTAGAGTTACCGGAAGAAGCAAAAGTAGAAATGAAAAAACTAACACCGGCTAACTATATTGGTCGTGCTGTCGAGTTTATCGACAACCTAGTTTAAGCTTTCTGCGACAACTTATTTTATATACACTATAAAGCGAAAGGCTCTTGCCTTTCGCTTTTTTCATTTTAATGGGCGCAGCATGTATCAATTAACGATTAACGACTTATCCGAGCAAGACTTTCTAACACAGTTTTGGCAAAAAAAACCGCTCTTGATCAAGCAAGGGTTTACAGACTTTGCCGACCCGCTTGATGCTAATGAGCTTGCCGGTCTTGCCATGGAAGAGAGCATTGAATCGCGTATTATCACTAATCATGATAATGACTGGCAAGCGCATCATGGCCCATTTGAAGATTTTGAATTACTAACCGAGCAACATTCTACCCTACTCGTACAAGCAGTCGATCATTGGCATCCTAATGCTGCGCAGCTGCTGGAACCATTTCGGTTTATTCCTAATTGGCGTATTGATGACCTAATGATCAGCTTTTCAACGCCTGGGGGTGGAGTCGGTCCGCATTTAGATCAATACGACGTATTTATTATTCAAGGTGAAGGCAAGCGTCATTGGCGTGTCGGTATGCCAGATAATAAACTAAAACAATTTGCACAAAATAAAAGTTTATTACAAGTTGAACAATTTCCAGCCGTGATTGATTGCATCCTAGAACCAGGCGATATTTTATACATCCCGCCGGGCTGTCCACATGAAGGTTATGCTGTAGAAAACGCATTAAACTACTCGATCGGATTTCGTGCACCAAATCAACGCGATCTATTATCAAACTTTGCTGATCACATTATTGATAAAGAAGCGGGAAATAGCCGTTATCAAGACCCTGCAATAACACTGCGCGATTCTAAAGGTGAGATCCAAGCTTGCGAAGTCGAAAACATTAAACTATTAATGCAAGCGGCCCTAAATGACGATGCATTACTTAAATCTTGGTTAGGTAATACACTTAGTCAACCTAAGCATGAAATGGATTTAATGCCGCCAGAAGATTTATTTAATAGTGAACAAATAGCTGAGCTATTGAATGATGATGTGATTTTTGAGCGCCTCGGTGGCACCCGTGCATTGTATCAAGTTTTTGAAAATGAAATACTTCTCAGCGTAAATGGTGAAAACTACCCACTCCCTGTTAGTGACTTAACTGCGGTTAAATTACTCACTGACCATACTATGGTGACAGCAGAGCAACTAAATAGTTCAAAAAATAGTTTAGTTTTTATACAAACCTTTACTACACTAATTAATGAGGGGATTTGGTTTTGCTAGGAGTGTGTTTGTATGGGCTATCATATCAACAAGGTAGAATGGGATATAGGCAAGGAGTTACTACAACAGATCAGAGAGCGGGTATTTGTATGTGAACTACATATTCCCAAACATATCGAGTTTGATAATCTTGATAGATATGCTCATCATATACTGGTAACAGATGACAGCCAAGGCCCAGTTGCAACAGGCCGATTATGTAGCGATGGCCTTATTGGCCGTATTGCGGTGCTTCCAGAGCACCGTAATCGCTCCGTCTATCGTTCAT
Organism: Pseudoalteromonas sp. SG43-7; assembly: GCF_014164295.1. Lineage (NCBI taxonomy): Bacteria > Pseudomonadati > Pseudomonadota > Gammaproteobacteria > Alteromonadales > Pseudoalteromonadaceae > Pseudoalteromonas > Pseudoalteromonas sp. SG43-7. The sequence goes on along the minus strand of NZ_JACJEY010000004.1, from coordinate 67,685 downwards.
TGCTGAATTATATTGTTGAGCTTGCACAACAGCAGGGTTGTGATTGCGTCAGCATTAATTGTATTTTAAATGAGGTAGAACGATTTAAACGTAATGGCTTTGAACAACAAGGTTGTGTGTTTATGGAAGCAGGTATTCCACGGCTTCGTATGCAATGCCCCATTAATAAATTCAATACGAAACCATTTACACTGGTGCATTGATAAAAATTTATTAAAAATGGCCATCCTAGCGAGTTAAAAACCACCAATTTAACGCAATGGGCATTAAAAAAGCGAACATATTAATGTGTAACTCCACATAACACGTTCGCTTTTTTAATTTTTAAAGCTGTTCTTTATATTAAAATCTTTAAGTTAAAATTATAAATAAGCTTTCAGGTCAATTAACTTCGTTTGCCCACAGCTGTTCTTTTTCGTACATTTCATAAATACCATGCGCACGATTAATTAGTAGGTTTGCAAAATCAACTTTAGTTTTATCGTGTCCACCGGTTTGCATAATTTGATCTGCTTTTAACTGCCATTGCAGAGAAAAATATCGCAGCGCATCACGCGCATTTTCGGCAACTGATGCTAACGCATGATCAGTTGGTAAGCGACCTGTGATAACCCAATAACTTTTACCGTCTTGGCCTTTAAACTTCCATAGGGCACATAACGGAGCGATAAAGCGGCTTTCTTTTTCTAGCAAAGTTTTTGGCATTACGCCCTTCTCTGCTAAATGCTTTTGTGCATTTTGAAAACACTCACGTTGCCATGCAATACTTTGCTGCTTTGCTTGTTCTTGTTCTTCTGGTGTTAATTCTTTAAGTTGTTTTTGTTCCACAGTATTCATCACTCGTTTACATCATTTTAGCTACTTTAAGTGCATATAATTATCGGTGCAAGTATAAAAGACCAATTCCAGCGAGATCATAAACGATCGCCTGTTTTTTCTACACTCTAACCCATCGTTCTACGCACAACTGTTTACTAATACAGCAGAAAAATCAATTTATAGCTAATTTATAAACTATAAAGCCGTTGTTAATGCATACCAGCACGGTATTATTCATCGTTTGTTTAACGATAATTCTTTTTCGCTGTCATACGATTAAAAAAACTAGGAAAGAAACGTTTTATAGTCGGAGCCCAGCCACTGATCCCCTCGCCAACCACCACTTCATCTTTACGTTTAGCTATTGCACTGACCATTTGCTTCACAGCAGCCGTTACATCCATACCATTTTCAATGGAGTATTCAGCCTTATTTTGCGCAATACCATGTTCATTAAGTGAATTATGAGCAATAGCCGTTTTTATAGAGCCTGGGCAGATAGTCAAACAATGAATGTTTTTATTGGCCACTTCAGCTCGCAAACAATCCATAAAACCAACGACTGCATATTTAGAGCCTGAGTAACCGGTTCTGAACTTAGAGCCAACTTTACCTGCGACACTGCTGATTGATACTACACAGCCGCCGCCATTTTTAACCATACTCGGTAATACCGCTTTAGTTAGCGCAATCAAACCAAAATAGTTAACTTCCATAAGTTGACGATACACAATAAAGTCATTTTCTAAAAACAAACTACGCTGCGACACGCCACCATTATTAATTAAAATATCAACGTTACCAATCGTAGCCATACTATTTGTAACATACTCAAGTACCCGCTCAGGTTGTGATAAATCAAGAGGTATTACTTTGTGTTGTCCAGCCGGTAACTCGCTACAAAGTTGAGATTGTAACTCACGGCCTTTTTGATATTCTTGTCCAAGCATTTTTTGTAACGATTCCATTTGTTTTGCTAATTCGTCATTCCCCCCTGCTGTTGTATTTTTTCTGTCAGCTTTTCAATCGCGGCCTTATGTTCAGCTATTTAATCTTTATCAACACCTAGTCGTTGATAAATAAGCGCTTCATTTACTTCTTCTAAAAAGTCTTTTCCATATGAAGGGTTTTTAAGGCTACTAACAGTATCAGCTTGGCTATTTTTTGCCGTTTCTGGCAATTCGGTTATTGCTTCGAATCCATTGATAGTTTTATTTTATAAAGCAAATTTAAGGCCAGTGAACCCATATCAGGTAAAAAATAGCACAGCTAATGTACAAGTAAAGCCAGCTGTTGTTTATCAAGAATTTCTATACGCTGGTAATGCAGTGAAATAAGCTTTTTTTCACTTAATAACTGCAAGATTTGATTAATAGTTTGACGAGTTAAATAGGTCATATCTGCGAGTTGTTGCTGCGATAACATAATAGTAGCGGTATTACTGGGCAGCGACATGGTTGCCATCATAACCAGCCGTTTACAGACTTTCTGCTGTGCAGTTAATAAAGCATGATCTTCTAATGAAGTGAACAGCAGCCGCATTTTTTGTGAAAGTAAAACACCAAAATCATGCCAATAAACAGGCGTGATTGTTAATAATTGTATCAGTGCCCGATGCGGTACATGTAGCAATCGAGCGGGTGTTTGTGCATAAACATCGTGGGTACGCAAACCACCATCAAATAAAGCAACTTCACCAAACCAAATAGCGGGATCTATAAAACTCAGTACCGCTTCTTTACCTCCTCCATTTACTCCACTGACTCGCATAACTCCATTAACAACAGCGTATAAACCCGCATTTTCATCTCCTCTTAAAAATAATGCTTCACCCGCATCGAGTTTAATTACTTTTGCATGTAACAATAGCTGGTGTTGAAATTCTTCCGAGCGGCTACTAAACCAATTTCCTTGGTTAATTATCGCACGGTCCTGTTCATTCATATCGGTTTACTCTACATTAGTTTTAATAATCAAATAATAAAAGGGATCACTATGTTACACAAAGTTATTTACAGCGGGTTATTGCTAAGTACGTTATCTGCACCAAGTTTTGCAGCAGCTCCTGATCAACAGATCAACAAGAATCTAAAAAAAGCTAACCACAGTGTAAGTGAAAAAGTGATCACTTGGCGACGCCATCTTCACCAATACCCAGAGCTTAGTAACCGCGAATTTGAAACGGCTAAATACATTACTAAACATTTAAAAGCACTGGGGCTCGAAGTACAAACTGGGATAGCCCATACTGGTGTAGTTGCTAAACTCAAAGGTGGTAAAAAAGGCTCTTTGGTGGCACTGCGTGCCGATATGGACGCCTTGCCTGTCACTGAGCAAGTTGATTTACCGTTTGCTTCAACTCAGACCTCAACCTACCGTGGTAATGAAGTAGGTGTTATGCACGCCTGCGGCCATGATAACCATGTCGCTATTCTAATGGCTGTAGCTGAATCTTTGGCTAAAATTCAAGATGACTTAGCGGGTGATGTATTATTTGTCTTTCAACCAGCTGAAGAAGGTGCCCCAGAAGGTGAAGAAGGCGGTGCTGAACTCATGCTAAAAGAAGGCTTATTTAAAGAAAAACCTGATGCCGTGTTTGGTTTACATGTAACCAGTTCATTAAACACAGGCCAAATTGGCTTCCGTGAAGGTCCGCTTATGGCCAGTGAAGATTCATTTACAATCAATGTACAAGGCCGCCAAACTCATGGTTCACGACCATGGAATGGTGTTGATCCGATTGTGGCATCATCACAAATAATTATGGCCACACAAACAATTTCATCTCGCCAAGTTGATGTTACTAAAGCGCCGTCAGTTATTTCGTTTGGTGCTATTAATGGCGGCGTACGTTCCAATATCATTCCCGATAGTGTCGAGTTAATTGGCACGATTCGCACCTTTGACCAAGCAATGCGCGCTGATATCAAAAAACGTTTAGTGAAAACAGCTGAAATGGTCGCTGAATCCGGTGGTGCTAAAGCTGATGTACATATCGACCACGGCTACCCTGTCACCGTAAACGATGTAAAACTCACGCAAAAAATGACGCCAACACTAACTAAAGTTGCTGGGGCTGAGAATATCATTACCACTGATTTGATCACCGGCGCTGAAGATTTCAGCTATTACGCTTTAGAAACTCCTGGATTGTTTTTCTTTTTAGGTGTTACCCCACAAGGTCAAGATGCAAAAACGGCAGCAAGTAATCATTCACCACAGTTTTTCGCTGACGAGCAAGCACTGCAATTAGGCGTGAATGCTATGACGCAGTTAGTTGTGGATTACTTTGCAATGAAAAAATAACCATAACTTCAACGTACATGCAAAATCATAATCGGTTGGCATGAAATAAATATACCCACACTCTGTGGGTATATTTAAAAGTATTGATAAACCTACGCGGATTTATTTTATCGTGCGGTTAGTAGTTGTGATAAATAGTCAGGCTTACCTTCAATACGTTCAAGGTGAGGATATTTAAGGCCATCATGATAATCGATCTGGATTTCACTGTACTGATCAAAGTTTTTCACCAAGAGCTTAATTGGCGCTTTTGAGCCTTTAGCATCCGTCACTGCATCTTTGAGTGCATCAGCACTAAACTGAGTATTATTAACGGCAACAATTTGCATACTTGGCGCAAGACCCGCATTAAATGCAGGGCTATCCCATAATACGTCACGCATTTTGCCTTCTTTATTTACCGAGAAGCCCAGAGAATAAAGTAAATCAGTCGATTTATAGCGGCTTTCAATTGCTTTAATGCCATCAGAGGCTTTATCGTTATAGGTCAATTTCCAACCTTGGTCTTCCAGTGATTTAGATAAGTTAACATGGCCTTTTAAACGCGAATTAATAAAGTCATCCCATTGATACTTTTCAATACCATTAAGCGTGTTAATCACATCATCAAATTTATAGGTCAACACATTCCAATCACCCGGGTTTACGCCAAAAAAGTTCTGGGCAAAATCATCTAATGAATGACTGTTGTTACTCAATTCACGTAATTTTGCATCAACCGCAAACCAAATTAATTCTCCACCAGAGTAATAGTCTTCGCTCATTTGATAACTACGATAAGGCAAAGATGAACGCTGAGCGATAGTTGGATCGTTGGTTGTATCTAAAATATTACGCCATGCCATGCCAGGTCGGCCTTGGTCGTAGGTTGCACCTAAACGAGCTAGCATATCCATCGCATTTTCTTGGCTCCAAAGTCCAGAACGAGCCGCAATGACTTGCCCCCAAAACTGTGTTTGCCCTTCATATACCCATAAACCATTAGCTTCTTTAACTTGGTTATAGGTCGGTGTCCATAATGCGTCAGGGCGACGATATTTACCATTCCATGAATGATTAAATTCGTGTGCTAATAAATCGCGACCGACCCATGACTTATCCCAGTCAGTAAAATAATTTTCTTTCGCGCTATTTTCACTTGAGCGATGATGTTCCATGCCGATACCGCCTAACTTATCTGTCAGGGCAAGTAAAAAGTCATAATGATCAAAGTGATGTGCACCATAAAGCGCATACATTTGTTGAATAAGCTCACGGTGTGCTGTTAACCCTTCAGCACTGATCTCAAGATCTTTTTCTTTATCGGCAAAGACATTTAAGAACACCGGAGTATCTGCATTTGGGTTTAAATCAACACGCTTATAGTGGCTACCGGCAAACATTGGCGAGTCTACAAGGTTTTCAAAATCAATTCCCTCAAAGGTAACTGTATTGCCTTTTTGCGAAGATTTTTCAAGTGCAGTAGCAAACTGCCACCCTTTTGGTAACGTTACACTCGGTTGAAATTTAATTTTACGGCTATAGTGCCCAGCAGGGTAAAGCGCTACTGTATCCCATTGTAAATTGAGCATTTCTGGCGTCATCATAACGCGCCCTTGCGCTGAACTTTGTGGTGACAAGAATTGATATTCAACATGCAACTCACGTACACCTTTAGGAACCTTAAGATTAAAAGCATATACATTGCCAGGATCTCGTTGCCATTCGATCACTTTACCTTTTGCTGACATTTTCAATCCAGCCAACTGACTTATTGGTCCAACTGGTGAGTGATGTCCAGGTATCCATTGTGGATAAAGCAAAGTCATTTCACCAGCACTAACAGGGATAGTTTCGTTTATTTTAAAAATACGATGAGCTAGATCTGTGGCATCAACCGCTATTTTTATAGTGCCGGAATATGGAGTATCAATCGGGTTTGGAACATCAGCAAACGCTGGAAGCGTAAAGCCCATAACAGAGCTGAGGGCGGCAGCAGCAAAAACATGTTTATTCACTTACTTCTCCAATTAGAGAGGCGCAAAGCACGCGCATTAGATGGGTATTATTCTGGTAATTTGAGTGCAAAACACTCGGCAACCTCCTTTTTACTTTCAGAAATTTCTGAAACAACCAACATCAGTTATAACTATAACAACAGCTAATAGCAATGATTTATGGACGAACAACCATTTAATGCGTTCAATTTATTTGCGATTTAAGTCAATTTATAGTGCCGAATTTATCTGTATCAGCGCTTATTTGCATTCTTGTACTGAGAATATAAGAGCCCTGCAAGCACTGTTTTAAAACTTAATCATGCACAATACCTATGTTCAGGCTAAATAAATCATCAGTACGCTATCCTAATAAGCTACTTTTTTGGTAATGGTATGGAGACCACAATGGCATCTGACTATTTTCATTTGTTAAATTTGATCGGGGTAGCGTTTTTTGCCATCTCAGGTACTCTGATGGGCCATGAAAAAAACATTGGAGGTTTTGGTGTTGTGGTTGTCGCGTCAGTAACAGCGCTCGGCGGTGGCACACTGCGCGACGTATTGTTAAACCAGCCAGTATTTTGGATAGCCGAACCGGATTACTTATACGCAACATACAGCGCCATATTTATCGCCGTAATATTTATTCGTCATTTACCTCACGTATCAAACTATTACATGTTGCTGGTCGATGCTTTGGGCATGGCAATTTTTAATATTGTTGGCATTGAAAAATCCTTAATCGAAGGCACTACGATGATTGTGGCTATTACTATGGGCATGACCACGGGCATCTTTGGTGGTCTAATGCGCGATGTAATATGCCGTGAAGTCCCCCTTGTCATGCGCGAAGAGCTCTACTCCACCGCGTGCCTATCTGGTGGCTTAACTTATGCCACACTGTTTCTATTAGAAGTACCTTATGTTTGGTGTATTTTAGGCGCACTCTTTATTACCGTATTTTTACGGCTCGGTTCCCTACACTGGGGATGGCAACCAAATATATTTAGAAAAAGGTCGGTTAGAAAACAATAGTTTGCTATGTGAAGTTCCGATTAAAACGCCGAACTTTTGTACGTACCTTTTTCATCGATGATGACGTATTAAACTGAATCTTACATCCCAATGTCCATTTTTCGTACCAGGTTACAGCATAAAATTCATAGTTATTTAAGCTGAAATAAGCAAGAATATATCGTTTGCCTTAAATTCAAGCTCCATAAGTAGATCATCGTATTTCCAGTCTCGATACTCTTGTTATTGGGTCAGGATTTGCTTTGTGAAGTCAGCCATTTATAGGTGGAAATATGATACTTTTAGGCACCTTGTCTTATTTTACCCCTATTTTCTCCACTGTGTTTGCCTCTATTAACTTATCCGTTGCTTTAGCTGACTATTTTTTACAAGGTGTTGTACTCGTGACTATTGGGTCGTTAATTTGCTTTTGGGTTACCCGCACAAAAAAACCTGTAGTAGATAACTAAATGTAAAAGCGAAAAGCAAATAACGCTTTTCGCTTTATCAGGTTTTATTAGTTGGCTAATCTTAGCCCTAGCATCACCAGCATAACTAGATTCGCAATTACGCCAATCAAAAAGAAGTAGCTACGCGGGCTGGGGTTTTTCTCTGTGGCAATTGCGTAATACAGTACCATATGAATTAAACGTGCAATGACGTAAACCCAAATACAGATTGCAAAAACCGAACTGTGGTAATTAATCACAAAGGCAAATAAAACCGTTCCTATAAATAACGCGCTGTTTTCTAATGTGTTATGAAAGGTGCGATGCGCTCTAAATATAAAACTCTCATGAGATAGGTCTTTATCAATTTTTCCTGGCACAGCGCCAGGCTGTTTGGCTTTACTAAACGTCGCCACTGCCCACTGTACTAACACCATAATTAAATATAAATAAAATGCTATAAACGCTGAATGTGCTATATCGGTCATTGCTTAATCCTTTGTGTTGGTATTAGAGTAGTAGTTATAGCAACTATCAAGCCACATATAAGCCACTGATATATATAGAAATTACTTTTTAGTAAAATGATTTTTTGTAATAGATTCATTCTTTATATAAAACTTACTCTATAACAGCGGCTTGGTATTTTTTGCAGCCTAAGCGCAACCACAAAAACAATACTAATTACTTACTTTATAAATTTTGTTTGATTATTTATTCTAAGTATTGTTTTATAGCGTTACTGATAACGGAACGGTAAAATAAATATGATGAATAAAATAACCAAATGCTTGGCAACCTTAGCTCTGTTGAACTGTGTATCAGCGCCCGCTTTTTCAGCTCAATATGAAATCGAAAAAGGTGAAAACTTGTCTAAGTTGGCGCAATACAAAGACGTAACCACCATTAAACGCAATTTCGCAAAACAAATAGCGCTTAATTACAGTGTATTAAACGCTGATCTTAAACAAACGCTAAGCCAATATAAACTGATTTTGAATGCGGATCAGCTACCGTCTTTAGGCATGCACACACAACAAAATACTCGTTTAGCAAACAGCGCATTACAACAGCTTAAAGGTTTACCACAAAACACCGGTAGTTTGTTACAAGTGCGTTTGGCTAGCGATGAAATGCTTAGCGCTTGGCAGCAAGGCGAACGCCCTTTATTTGCATTTGCACCTGCTGGTGACGATTCGCAATGGAGCGAGATTGAAGCGTTCGATCAGTTTGGTGACATTCACTATCTTAGTGTTGATCAAATGCCGACCCAACCTGTATTTATTGTCGAATTAGATCAACAAAAAGTACAAGATGCGGGTATTGCAGTAATGAGAGGAATTTTATCTGCTAACAAATTCAGTAAAACCACGGTTAGTCCACAAAACCAGTTAAGCAATGAACAACCCCTGCAAACCAGTGTATTGAAAAAAATACGCTTAGAAGATGACAAAGAACCTTGGATCTCAGGTGGTGCTGAAATTTATGCCATTGTAACGGGTATCGACCCCACCCGAGATGAACCAATATTAGATATCGTTGATTTACCTTATTTAGATCATGACAAAACCGATTACAGCCCTAATCAGGTTTTAATTCATTGGCAGCGTTATCGTTGGCAAGCGGTCGATTTACTCTTAATGGAACAAGATGACAACACCAACTATAAAACTCTAGCAATAAAATTATTAGAAATATCAGAGCAAGTAATGGCGAGCATTCCTGATTTACAAGCGCAAGGTTATGCCATTATCCCTAAGCTGACCAATGAACTACTAAAAGCAATGCCGGATGAATGGTTTACTAATAATGACGATTATGTTGATGTTTTTTACACGCTGTTTGAAAACAAAGACTATCAAGAATATAAAGGAGCAAGCAGTAATGCGACCATTACGCTGTCTCCTTTAGAAATTAACCCAAGACTAAACTAAGTCATCCCCATTCGCTTAATTATTATTGCGGATGGTATCTTCAGTAGCCACCCATTAGCGCTTTAACGTTAACGGGTGGCTTTATCTTAAACAGCCACTTTTTTGAAAACACGCGTTATATTTAATACCAATCTGCTTGGATATGGGATCTATTTTAACGATAAGAAAATTGCTCTATAACTAGGCAAAATTTTTGATATCTAGTTGTTCTAAATGAAAAATTTTTAACAACGTTATAGGGTGATTTAATTCGTTAAATTGTTCAAATATTTATGCAGGTTGGTATATTACCCTAACCTTGCGCCACTGATTTACGAAAGCGCATTAATGCAACAGTAAAAAACACACTGCCAATAACAACTAACGCTAAAAAGTAAGGCCAAACTACATCCCACCCTGCCCCTCGGTATAAAATAGCTTGAGCAAATTTTACAAAATGCGTTGTTGGCGCCAATAACATAATATTTTGCACCACCTCAGGCATACTTTCTCGCGGCGTAACACCGCCAGACAGCATTTGTAATGGTAATAAAATTAAGATCATCAGTAACCCGAGTTGCGGCATAGTGCGCGCCTGCGTTCCTAACAATATACCCAGCGATGTGGTCGCAAATAAATGAATAGCAACGCCAAATAAAAATAAGCCCGGCGAGCCATGAATAGGCACTTGTAACAAACCTTCGATCACAATAAATAATGAAAACGTAGTCAGTAATAAAATCACTAACCCATTGGCCCAAATTTTCGCCATCACTATTTCAAAGGGGCTTAATGGCATCACTAATAAATGCTCTAATGTGCCGTGTTCGCGTTCACGGATCACCGCGGCGCCAGTTAAAATAATCGAAATCATTGTGATCACGTTCATCAATTCCATCACGCTACCAAACCATACACTTGTCATGTTTGGATTAAACATAATGTGTGCCGATTGCTTTATTGGCAGTGAATAAACGGTTCGATAACCTTGCACAAACTCATTTACTTCGCCGTTAATAATAGTTTGAATATAGTTATCACCAATAAATGCTTGCGACATACGCGTAGCATCTATATTTACTTGAATCGTAGGTTGCTTAGCTGCAAGTACATCACGCTCAAAATAAGGCGGGATATTAAGCACAAAAGTATAACGGCCATTATCCATAGCTGAGTCAATATCGCTTAATGAAAGACTGTCTGGCGTTTTAAAGTAAGGCTCATAAAAGGCATTAATAATACGCTTGGATAATTGCGATTGGTCGTGATCAACAACTGCAATTGGTGCATTATTTAACTCTATCGACGTGGCTGAAGCCACTACATAAATCAGCCCAGTAAAAGCAAAAAAAACGAATAGCAGCAAAACCTTATCACGCCATAAACTACGCAACTCTTTAATACCTAAATTAATAATGTTTCCGCGACGTTGCATGGCTATTTGTCCTGCTTTGGAAGTAAAAATACACTGGCCAGAGTCAGCACGGGTATAAAAGCGAATAAAGGCAGTAGCTGGGCTGATAAATCAGAAAAATTAAGCGCTTTATTAAAGACCCCCCGACACGCCTCTAAAAAGTAGGTGGTCGGAAACAGTTTGCCAATAATCGCCCCAACCCCTTCCAAGGAAGAAACAGGGTCAATTAGCCCACAAAAGTTAACGGCAATCATTAACACCACCACCGTAGTGGCTGCCAGTGCTGAAATTTGTGTTTTTGTAAAAGCCGAAATTAACAGCCCCACTCCGGTAGTCGCTGTAACGTATAATAATGCAGCCAAACTAAGCGCCCAAAAGCTGCCTTTTAGCGTCACACCAAACACAGTAATAGCAAGTGCAACTAAGCCAAAAAAGCTAATCATACTCACTAAAATGTAAGGCAGCTGTTTGCCAATAATAAATTCCAGCCGGTTAACCGGTGTTACATATAAGTTTATGATTGAACCCAACTCTTTTTCGCGCACTACGCCAAGCGCCATCAATATCGCAGGTATAAATACCAATAGTAGTGGAATAACCGCCGGCACCATGGCCTCAATGCTTTTAAAATCTTGGTTATAACGATATCGAGATTCAATATTAGCTGGCACTAAGTTTGGTACTTGTGCATAAGTGCGTAAAGATAAGTTGGTTAAATAGCTGTAATACACGCCGCTCATATAACCATTAATCGTTTCTGCCCTAAACGGCATAGAACCATCAACCCACACTACAATTTCAGGTTTACGGCCGCGTTTAAATTGCTGAGCAAAGTTAGGTGGAATTTCAACGGCCACGCTTAACTCACCACTGCGCATTCGTTTATCAAGTTCTTGCGGGCTTTTAATATCTGCTCTTTGAATAAAGTAACGTGAACCTGCCATATTTTGAATGTAGTTGCGGCTCTCGGGTGATTGGTCTTGATCTAGTACCGCAAAGCTTAAATCTTCAACATCAAATGTAATGCCGTAACCTAAAATAAACAGCAAAATTATCGAGCCCATTAAAGCAAACGTTAGGCGAATAGGATCGCGCCATAACTCTAGCGTTTCGCGATGCGCATAACCAAATAACCGCAACAAACTAAATGCGGGGTTAATGTTATTTTTACGAGTAGCCGGCGCTGTAGCCAATGCTTTGGGTTTATCCGTTATCGATGCTTGTATCGCCGAGCTTGCTCCGGCTGCATTTACCGCCTCTTCTAAATATTCAATAAAGGCAGCTTCTAGTGTGTCGGTATTACGCGCTTGGCACAGTGCAGCTGGCGTATCGCTGGCAAGTATTTTACCTGCATGCATTAACGAAATTCTATCGCAACGTGCCGCTTCATCCATAAAGTGAGTCGAAATAAAAATAGTCACGCCTTGTTCGCGCGAAAGCTCAATGAGTAGCTGCCAAAAGTCATCCCTTGCAACGGGGTCTACCCCCGATGTGGGCTCATCAAGTATGAGCATTTCAGGGCTATGTACTACCGCAACAGCAAGCGATAAACGCTGGCGAATACCTAGGGGCAAATCGGTAGGAAAATCGTCACTGTATTTTTTAAGGTTAAACCGAGTAATTAAATCTTTAACGCGCGGCTCTATTTTCTCTGCGGGTAAGTGAAATAAACGCGCATGCAATACCAAGTTTTGCTTCACTGTAAGCTCGTTATAAAGCGAAAACGCTTGTGACATAAAACCAACGCGCTTGCGGCTTTCGATGTTATTGGCATCGACCTTTTCACCAAACAATTTTGCTTCGCCACTGGTTGTGGGTTGTAACCCCGTAAGCATTTTCATTGTGGTAGTTTTTCCACAGCCATTTGAGCCTAAAAAGCCAAAAATTTCACCTTGTTCAATACTCAAGCTCACCTTGTTAACGGCGGTAAAATCGCCAAATGTTTTACATAATCCATTTGCTTCTATAGCGAACTGAGTTGTTTTTATGTCTTGTTTACGAGGTGGCACAACTAACCGCTGATGATCATGGCGCTTTTCTTCAGGAAGTAATGCTATAAAGGCTTCATCAAGCGATTCTTTATTAGTTTGCGCTTTCAGGTTTTGTGGGCTGCCCGTACCGATTACTTTTCCATCGTCCATAGCAACTAGCCAATCAAAATCATCGGCTTCTTCCATGTAGGCGGTCGCAACCAGTACGCTCATTTGTGTATTTTCAGCGCGAATACTGTTTATTAATTGCCAAAATTGACGACGCGATAGCGGATCAACTCCGGTAGTTGGCTCATCTAAAATTAATAATTGAGGGTCATGGATCAGTGCGCAGCACAAACCGAGTTTTTGTTTCATCCCGCCAGAGAGCTTTTCTGCGGGGCGATCGGCAAATGCCTCTAAGCCTGTACTTTTTAAAAGGTTATTAATTCGTTGTTTTCGCTCGGCTTTATTTTGAGAAAATAGACGACCAAAAAAATCTATATTTTCAAACACAGAAAGTGTTGGATACACATTTTTGCCAAGCCCTTGAGGCATGTAAGCAATGCGTGGCGACACCGTATTACGAAAACCACTGCTGCGCATATTGCCGTTTAATACCTCAACCTCTCCCACTTGAATCGCCCTTGCCCCCGCTATAAGTGCCAGCAAGCTTGATTTTCCTACGCCATCAGGGCCTATAAACCCGACCATTTTCCCGCCAGGTAATGAAATACTAATGTTGTCCAGCACGCGATTATTAGCATAGCGATGGCTCACCTTAGTAAGCGTAACCACACTTTCACTTGGTGGCTCTTGAATGTTTTTATCGTCGTTATCCATTATTCAGGCACTCGTACCTGTAATGACGTAGGCCAATTTTTTTCAGGCGCTAACAACACATAAGCAAGCCCTGGCACCCCTGTTTTTACTTGTTTGATATGATCTTTTAATAACTGCGAGTCGAGCTTTACCTTAACTCTAAACATCAGTTTATCGCGCTCGTTTCGGGTTTCTACCGATTTAGGGGTAAATTGCGCCTGTGCAGATACAAACGTCACTTTAGCCGGTAATGTATACTCGGCAACAGCATCAATAACAATGCGCGCTTGTGAGCCTATTGTTACCTTGCCCGCTTGCGCTGTTGGTAAATATATACTCATATAAACATCGGTTAAATCCAATAACGATAAAACCTTACCACCACTGCCAAGCACTTCGCCAGGTTCAGCTAATCGATACAATATACGTCCATTGATTGGTGCTGTGAGCGTGCTGTCGGCTATGTTGCTTTGTAATCGCTCAATACGTGCCTGCGCTGCTTCTATTTCAGCATCCGACTGCACAACTTTTACGTTTGCCGCGGTTAAAGCAGCTTGCGCAATAGCAGAGGTGGTTCGTTGTTGATCTACCACTTCTTTTGAAATATGGCCTTTTTCCAATAATTTTGCAGAGCGGCGCAATTCAGTTTGTGCAAAATTAAGCTCACTTTTATGCTGCTCTACAATCGCTAATGCGTATTTACGAGACTCATTAGCAACACGAAGCCCCGCCTGAGCTTCACGTAACTGTGCATTTAAATCATCAGTATCAATAACCGCTAACGTTTGACCGGCTTTGACCATATCGCCTTCTTGTACCATAACGTCAACTAAGCGGCCCGGTAATTTTGTAGCAATATCGTACTCGGTCGCTTCAATTCGCCCATTTCCATAGGCAACACTGTCAGGGAGTTGTTCAGAAAATGATGTAGGTTGCAAGGTTTGCCAAGCATACCAGCCAGCCCCGCCCACAATGACCAAAACAGCGAGTTTACTCAAAGATTTGAACGTTGATTTAATTGTCATGTGCTAAAACTCCATGTATGTAAAAGTAATGTAAGTGAGGGTAGTCAAGGTAAATAATTTTTAGGATACAGCACGCTAATTGTTATATGAAAGCAACCCTGCTTTGTAAGTGCAACAAGGGTAGTTGTAATAAGCGATTTAAACGAACTTAAAAATCCATCGTCACTAATCTACCACTCTCACCGTTAATAAAGATGATGTGGATCAATATAAATTAGAGTTAATGCACTAATTATTAGTGATTTTTTAAAACAACAGGATAAAAGAAAGAGAGAACATCAAGGCACCTACTGAGCGCCTTGATATTAATTATGCCAGCGGCAGATTAGCTTATAATTTTTAGTAAAAAACGCGTTACGACCTTAATGCTAAGGTAACCAATACCACGCCATGATCGGTGCTTAAATCATCACGCTCAAATTCAGGGTTAATTAAATGACGATCGTAAGTATGGTACTGGCTCACCTCAAAAAAGCTGTCGTCGTAACTTGAGTCAAACTCGCAAGATAACAAAATGTAGTCAAGCACTGAGCTGCTCGCGCCAAAATAATGGGTAGGCTTTCGCTTTAAATCCACTGTATTTTCATTATTTTGATTAGCCGAATTTAATTGCGACTTTGCAAATAACTGCCATGCATCGTTAAGGCAATATTTTGCAAGGTACGTGTTACTGTCAAACGTGGGGGCAAAGCGCAGTGTATTTGTTAGTAAATGGCTTAAAACGCCATCAGCTAAGTCGTTGTTAAAATCGCCCATTAAAACCATTGGGTTTTGTGTAGATTCGCGGCGTGCAATGATGTCCATCATCAGCAATGTAGTCTCACTGCCGCGCTGAATAGTTGAGCCCCAACTCCCTGCTATATCGGCTTTTAATAGCTCGATAATATTTTTTTCGGGTGTGAGGTCTTTGTTTTGCTCATCAAGCTCTATCATTGAGCGCTTAGACTTAAAATGCACCACATAACAATCCGTGTTGCCGATATGCGGTAAGGTTATTGTAGCTCTAAGCACCTTTCGGCTAAATGTAAAATCCTCAGTTAAACCAAGGGTTTCAGCAAGCTCATGGTCATGCTCAACAGTTGCCACTTCAGCAATTGGGTATTTTGCGGCTATTGCCACAACAGGGCGTTTGTAAATAAAGTCGTCGATTACCTGGGGCTCATCTACCACGCCAAAGTACGTATAACCTTGCTCTTTAACTAATTCTTTAAGCGACTCAATACTAAATACTTCCTGAAAGCCAATCACATCAGGCTGATGCTCGGTTAAGTAATTAATAAGCCAACGCTGCTTTTTAGCCCACTGCTCTGCGGTGTATATGCGTTCAAATTCATAATAGGCATTAGGCGGCTCAAGGTAATTAAACAAGTTAAAAGTGGCAATTTTAAGAATCGTATTAGTAATAACCGAATCGTCTGCAGTGGTGTTTAAATGTGTTTTAGTGTGTGATTCAAGGTTGCTGATAAGGCTGCCCTACTTAAAATATGAAAAACGATTATAGCGGGTTATGGCTATATTAATCTAAGCGGTGAAAATTTTTCAATATCAAATTCTTAGTGTTAATTTACACTAACTTATCATTTTTTAAGGCACACGGTCATTATGGATTACTCAAACTTCGGCACTAAATTTACTCAACCTAATGGTATTACTCAGTTAATGGAAGATTTAGGTGATGCTAAAAACAGTAACAATCCAAATATTGTTATGCTCGGTGGTGGTAATCCGGCCTTAGTGCCTGAGGTTAATGATATTTTTATCAATGAGTTACAAAAGCTTGTTGCTAATAATACACTTTCCAACGTATTTGGACTTTACGATGGCCCAACGGGTAATGATGCATTTCGTGCAGCTCTGGCTAAGCAACTAAAAAGTGAATACTCATGGGATTTAACCGCAAATAATATAGCGCTTGGTAATGGCAGCCAAGCCAATTTTTTTGTGTTATTTAATCTGTTAGCTGGAAGTATGCCTGATGGAAGCCATAAAAAGGTTTTATTTCCGCTGGCACCTGAATATGTAGGCTATGCAGATCAAGGCTTAACTGACGATATGTTTGTAGCAATAAAGCCCGATATCGAAATTTTAAATACTGAAAGTGGCTCAAACCAATTTAAATATATCATTAATTTTAAAGCTGTTGAGCAAGTATTAGCAAGCGACAGCAGCATTAGCGCACTGTGTGTATCGCGCCCGACTAACCCAACAGGCAATGTCATTACTGATGAAGAAGTACATCATCTCGATTTATTAGCTAAGCAATATAATATCCCACTGATCATTGATAACGCCTACGGCGACCCATTCCCTGGGTGTATTTATACCGACGCAAACTTAACCTGGAACTCAAACATTATTTTATGCATGTCACTTTCAAAGCTTGGCCTACCGGGTTTGCGAACCGGTATTGTAGTGGCTAACAATGACATAATTAAAGCCATTGGCCGTGTGAATGGCAGTATGGTTTTGTCGCCGAACAGTTTTGGCCCAAGTTTAGTAACGCGCCTTATTAATGAAGATGAACTCCTTCCGCTGTGTAAAAATTCAGTGCTGCCTTTTTATCGAGAAAAAGCACAAACAGCAATGAACTTGTTTGATGAAATATTTGCCCACCTCCCCGTTTACTTACACAAAGTAGAAGGCGCATTTTTTATGTGGCTGTGGTTTAAAGAGGCAAAAATAACCAGCGAACAACTTTACCAAAAGCTCAAAGAGCAGGATGTTTATATTATTCCCGGGCATAATTTTTTTATTGGTATTGATGATGCTTGGGCACACAAACACCAGTGTATTCGCATTAATTATGCAACCGATGCCAGCACTTTGCGAAAAGGCTTAGAGGCTATTAAAGCCGTGATGGCATGAATTGATATTTAGGGCATTCAAACCCTTTGCGTGAATACAGTGCGTGCAAAGCGTTTATAGTGCCTATAGTTATTGGCATAAACCTGTGAACAATTTAAGGTTATTCAGTCATCCTCTAAGCCGTTAAATAAGCCCTAAACTGAGGTAAGCGGTTATTACTGTTATTTATTGATTGTATTAATTTTGTGCAAACGCGCCACACACCCTTTAAATTTATATAAGTTGGTATGCTACGCGACCTTTTTTAACATATGATTATCATCAAAAAAGGGTTTGCCAAGGGGCGGCTATCGCTGCAAGGCACTTAATATAAGTGGCAGCAATAATACAGGCATCGCGTTATAAAACGTTAGATGTAACTTTAAATAGCAATATACAAAAGTACTATTAAGGTCAATTATGCGATTAGGACCAGGACTACTCGTCACCGCTGCCTTCATTGGACCAGGGACTATTACGACTGCCAGCGTGGCAGGTGCAAACTTTGGTTTTGCACTAATATGGACATTACTGTTTTCAGTTATTGCCACCATATTATTACAATCTATGGCGGCGCGCCTTGGCGTAGCCACCGGGCAAGATTTAGCGCAAGCGCTAAGAGCTCACATTGAAACGCCCCTATTTAAATCTCTCGCTATATTTTTAGTGATCAGCGCCATTGGAGTAGGCAGTGCCGCCTATGAAGCTGGCAACCTTAGCGGTGCCAGCATGGGATTAATTGAAATATTCCCTCATGTTAATGCCCAGCTTTGGACGCCACTCATTGCATTTTTAAGTGCGGTGTTACTTTACAGCGGTAAACACAAAGTCGTTGAAAACGCGCTTATTTTATTAGTGATTTTAATGAGCCTAGTGTTTATCTCTACACTTGTTATGGCTGCTCCCTCGCTCAGTGATGTGTTAGCAGGGTTTATTCCTAGTATGCCTGAGGGTTCAATTACCACCGTATTGGCATTAGTGGGCACCACCATAGTGCCGTATAACTTATTTTTACACTCAGGTGTTTTAGCTGCAAGACACGACAGCAAAAGTGATAAGCAAAAAGTCATTAAGCAAACTAATGTAGACACTGGCGTATCTATCACCTTAGGTGGCGTGATCACCCTGGCTATTTTATCAACCGCGTCAGTGGCATTTTATGGCACAGATGCAGGGCAAATTAGCGCTGCCAACATGGCGGTACAACTTGAGCCATTACTTGGCGATGCCGCCCATTACTTTTTTGCTATTGGCTTATTTGCAGCTGGTTTAACCAGTGCAATTACAGCCCCTCTTGCCGGTGCGTATGCAGTATGTGGCATGTTAGGTTGGTCAAATAAAATGGATAACACCCGCTTTAAAAGTGTCGCCATTGTTATTTTATTATTTGGTGCAGCCGTGGCGTCTCTGGGTTTAGACCCTGTTGCCGTGATAATTTTTGCCCAAGCAGCTAATGGACTATTACTGCCTATTGTAACCACCTACCTAGTGTGGCTGGTTAACCAAAAAACAGTAATGGGCAAATACACCAACTCAATGTTGGTAAACTTACTTACTTTACCGGTGTTAGTGCTTATTTTTGGCTTAAGTGGTTACAAGCTGTTTAGTTTGATTTTTTGATACGTTTGCGAGTCTTTCCACCTTGTTAACTGCTCATTTTTTCAATGCTATACATCACCCACATTGCGAGTACTGCGATGAAGTTAATTGTAAAAACACTTCCTCGCAGCCTGATGTTTGAAGTGAATATTTGAACACCACTGTGCAACACTCGCCCAGCGATAAAGACCCAAGCTAGCAAATAATAAGCTGAACTAATTGTTGAATCAGTAGAAATTAAAAGCACACAAACCAGATGAAAAAATACCGGCCACTCGAATTGGTTGCTCAAATTAGCGCTGAGTTTTGGCTGTATAGATTGAAATGGATTAGAGCCATCCGCTCTTTTACCAAGCCCCCATACACTTGGGGCTCTGGCAATAGTGAGCAAACCATATAGCACAACACACAAAATCACGTGCGCGAACATGGGCAAAAATATAGTATTCATTTCACACTGAGTCCTTTAAAGTAATCTAACCTTCGCTAAAACAAGCTTCTTCAACATAGAATAAAAACAGTCAATTGTACGCTATTGTCAATTACTAGGCTTAAGAGAGTAGCTGTTATACGGCGACTATTACTGAGCCTATACTATTGGCAAAACCACCCACCTTTACGCTGTTTATTATTGAATTGTTAGACTCAACAGATGCTGTAATTATTGAATGGCAATTCATAGCCCTACCTTGTTCAAAAACATATTCACTCCCTAACTCAGCAAGATGCTCGGTAAGGTAACATGCTAAAGCCCCACAAGAGCTTCCTGTTGCTGACTCTTCAGAAATACCAAACAAAGGAGCAAAATTACGGCAGCTGGCTGTATGTTTACTTTGCACTTCACAAAGCTCAAAAACATGAAAGCCAACAAGGTTATGCTGTTTGCAAAAATCAGCGATACGTTCATCGTTTGGCTCTATTGCATCTAAATAGCCATGAGGAACAGCAATAATGACATCGGCTAGTCCTGTTGAGATAGCTTCAATAGGTAAGTTTGTGCTTTCAAGTATATTACTTTCAATACCTATCACATGGGCAATTTCTTGATATGAAAAACCAGCTATTTTTTCAGGTAATTGCTGCTCCATGACAACCTTACCATTTGGTTCAATACTCACAGATAACATGCCAGCCTTGGTGCGCTGAACATAAGTGCCCGCAGTAAGCATACCTTCTTGGAACATAGTAGAAAAAGTAGCTAGCGTAGCATGACCACAAAAATCAACTTCTGCTGTTGTAGTAAAAAAAGACACCTCAAAATCAGCTTCATTATCACTAGCAACAAAAGCCGTTTCTGAATACCCGACAACTTGAGCAATTTTTAATTTTTCAGCATCTGTGAGCCTGTCAGCATTAAAAACAACGCCTGCAGGGTTGCCACCTTTGCCATTTACTGTAAACGCGTTTACCAAAGCAACTTCAATATCCACCTGTACCAACTCCCTCTATAACGAGCCTTAAGAGTGACTCGTTTTATTTATCTTTTAATCCATCAACCATAGCCGAGTTGCTATTTTGATTCAATGGTTTAGCTGTTCTGGCAGGATCATCAGACTTAACTCTTTATCCATGAAAGACCTCAACGTTAGCTTTATCAACGAGACTGCGATGTATAAACTTTAAAAATAGAGTTCCCTAGTTTAGCGATCACCTCATTGCGTTCTTTCATTGAGACCTCAGTTTGCGCTATGTAGATGCTAATTATGATCGGTGATTGATGTTCACTCCATACTACAGCTGTAATGCTTCGAGCACCAAAGCCACCAGCCCCGGAACGATCGGCTATGTTCCAACCTTCAGGCAACACTGAGCGCAACAAGTTACCAGTTACTTGGTTATTGACCATCCATGTTTTTAACTTTTCTTGGCTCATTGGAGAAAGTGTTGAGCCGAATAATAGCTCATTTAAAGTGTTTGCTATTGATTTAGGAGTCGTTGTATCCCTTAAGTCTCCTGGTATTCCTTCATTTAAATCGGGCTCAAAACGGTCTAAGCGAGTTTTTTCATCCCCTGTGTGCCTTACAAAATCAGTTATGCTTTCTGTGCCCCCTACTGCATTTATGATGATGTTTGCCGCGGTATTATCACTTGTTTTCATGGTTGCAGAGCACACATCATCAAGGGTTATTGCTTGTCCTACATACTTTTCTATAACCGGAGAATACGTCACAAGATCTGTCTTTTTAATTTTGACTGTACTATTAAGATTAATATACCCTTGCTCAGAGTCATACAATAACTTTGCACAAGCAATTGTTTTAAAAGTACTTGTCAAAGGGAAGCGTTCATCACCTTTGTAATCCCAGTATTCTCCATTTTTAGTATCAAGAACCGTTACCCCTATCCGGCCCGAAAGCGTCACTTCGATTAACCTAGCTTCTTGCTCCACTTGTTGAAATTTTGGGCTATGTGAAAATGCCACAAATGGTATTAAAAGCAAAATAACCAATAAAGAATTCATCTATTTAATCCCATGATTCTGATTAACCAGCATTTTATATCAAAGCATCTGTGACAACAAAAAAGCTAAAGCTTGACCTACATGATAAATTTAACGGGGTCAGAGCAAGCAGCTTAAAACTTAAAGCTTTCCCTTTCAAAACTCCACCAACCTCTCATACAATCCTGATGCCCTGCTGACTGATTTATTCATTGCCATTAACAACACTTTTTTATCAGCCACCAGCTCGAAAGTGTTTTTAGCACGGGTAATGCCGGTGTAGACTAACTGGCGGTTGATGCCGGCAGTTGCTTGGTTTTGTGGTGGCAGTACCATAGCCGTATAGGCAAACTCGGAGCCTTGTGATTTATGAATAGTCATTACATAAACTGTGTCATGGGCTGGTAGTCTGGCTGGTGAAAATGCCCGTTGATTGCCCTGCTCGTCAATAAATATGGCTTTGAGCTGGGCACTGTCGTCGTGCATTAAAATCCCAATATCTCCATTAAATAGTTTTAGCTGATAATCGTTTTGCGCAATCATAATCGGCATGCCCAAATAATGCCGCTGATTTGAGTTTACATTAATCAATCCTTGCTGGCTTAATTGCGTTTCAATGCGTTTATTTAAACTATGAACGCCATAATCGCCTTCGCGTACTGCGGCTAACAACTGGTAACTGGCAAAAGCTTTATGTATGTCTTGTACGCTCGCGTGTTGTTTAATTAAATTAAGATACTGAGCGTATTTACTGGCGGCGCTTTGTACTAGTTTATCAATCGGTTTACTTACAATGTCATAGTCTAAAATAACGTCTTTAAATTGGCCGCTGCTCAGCTCTTGCTCTACATAATTGAGCTTGCCGCTGTTATTGGTATTAACCGCTAATGCTAATTGACCTATGCCGCTGTCGGCTGTGAAACGGTAACTGTGCTGTAAAAACGCGATACAGTCGGCCAGTTTGAATTGACTATTACCTGCGACTAATTTGCGCTGGTTATTAAAGCATAAGCTGTTTAGTTCAGCGCAACGCGCCTCTGAATAACTTGGTGTTTGGCCAAGCACTAAACCTTGGCATAAATCGCTCATTACACTGCCGGTATCAACCGAGGCAAGCTGGTCTTTGTCACCGAGTAATATAAGTCGCGCATGCTCTGGTAAGGCCTCAATTAGTTTAGCCATCAGCGATAAATCAACCATCGACGCTTCATCAATGATCAATACATCTAAATGCAATGGATTACTGCGGTTATGCCTAAACTTATTAGTAAACGGTTTTACCCCCAGTAACCGGTGAATCGTTTGCGCGCTTTCTGGGATCAGCGGCGTAATAGCAGCGCTTATTTTATCTTTTAACTGTTGTTTTGCCCCAAGGATTGATTCACTTAATCGCGCAGCGGCTTTGCCTGTCGGTGCCACCAACTTAATACTCAGTGGGGCATTTTGATAAAGCGATTGTAAAATTGCTAGTAGCTTAGTCACGGTCGTGGTTTTACCTGTTCCTGGGCCACCGGTAATAACGCTAAAGCCTTTGGTTGCTGCCATCGCACAGGCAACCTTTTGCCAATCGAGCCCTTGCTCTGGTGCATCTTGTTCGGGGAAATAGTCACAAAGTAACTGAGTTAACTTATCGCTATCAATATCGAGCTTACGCTCACTCATTAACAACAATCTTGATGCCAGTGTTTGCTCATAACCGCTTAGACGTGCAAAATAAAGTCGTTGTTCAAGTAACTGTAACGGTTTAGTCTCCCCGACACTAGGATGGTTTTGCAAGCAATTAATTGCCTCTGCGGTGGTAAATGTGTCGTTAAACGGGCTGAGTGTGTCAGGAATTATGCCCGCTAGTTTGGTAAAATCACTTTGGCGTAAATTAAACGGATTACGCCAATCTACCTGCGCTAAATCTAAACAGCTGTGCTGACTTTGCTGCGATAAACAGAGTAATAAAAGCAGTGAATAAACGTCGTTTGGTTGTTGAGTTTGCTCACTGCTACACAGTAATTCTGCCAGTTTTATATCAACCATTCGTAGCCGGTTTTCGCTAAGTAGGTAATCAAATAATGGCACTATTTGTACGTCGTTCGTCGCTGCTGTTGCAATGGCTGTATTGGTATCTAACACGCTCATAGCATTGCTCCTTGGCTATTTTCGGTTGCCTCATCTATGCTTTGGGCAACCCTGCCTTGACTAAAAAGCCCATCTAAAATAATAACTTGCTCGGCGGTCAACTTTTTAAAGTACACACCTTTTCCATCTGCCATACCACGTAAAAAGGTGTAATATACGCCACCTAAATGCTGCTCAATGCTGTAATTGTTGATCCGTTGTTTTAATAACCGATGCAATGCCACGGTGTAAATTAGATACTGTAAATGGTACTGGTGGCTACTCATAGCTTGCTCTAAATGCTCTTGCTCATAATCAGTTGGCTGGTTGCCTAAAAAGTTAGACTTATAATCCAAAATAAAATACTGCTCGTTATGACAAAATATTAAATCGACAAACCCTTTTAATAAGCCTTTTACATCATAAAAATCGAGCCTACTTTGATTAAAACCAAAGTGCTTAATCAATGTTTCATTCAAGCCTTTTGCCGTTAAACTGGTAATTGGCAGATTAAACTCCATTTCAACCAAACAATCCCGTGGCGTTAATTTACTTAAGCTTAAACCGTTTTCATTCAATGGGCAGTTTAACGCGGCAAGCACCCATTGCTCAGTTGTCTCTTGCCATTGCTCACTAATATGGTATTTGTTTAAGCTGCGCTCAACTACCACGCTTAGGTTTTGCTCATGGTTTGTGGGGTGCTGCTCTGGGCTGGTGAAATCCAATTGCTCAAAAATCTCGTGTAAACAACTACCCGGTTTTGCCCCCTTGGGAAAGCTATAAGGTGAGCGAATATCGTCTTGTTGCGTGGCAAACTCATCTTTTTGATGATCTTCGTCGCTGCGCCCAGGTTCTAAATGCTCGCTATGACTTTTAAAACTCAGCGCACTAAAACTGGTGGTGCGCCAATCACGTTCAATTTTAACTTTAACCTTATTAACACTCACACTGTGACTTTGTGTTTGGCTTGATTGCAGTGATAATGCACCCTGCTGAGATAACTCTTCGCTAGTAAACTGTTGATAGCTCATGGCTGGTTTGTCAGCACAAAACTCTTGTAAATGCGTGCGCCACACTAAACTACTGGTGATATCAAGTCCTGCAAATAATACATGCCCTAAGGAGCTACTTTGAATTGCCAACCGACTACTTTGTCCTTGGCCTAGGTTATACATACCAATTGCGCAGTAATGAACGGCGCGAGTGAGTGCAACATACAATAACCGTAGATCTTCAGCTAGGCGTTCTTGCTCCGCTTTTTGTAACGCATCATCGTTTTTACTGAGATCGTAAATCAGCTGGCCATCCTGATGATACAACGCATCTTTCGTTTCACGATAACCGCTGGCAAATGGCATAAATACCAGCGGGTATTCAAGCCCTTTTGAAGCATGCATAGTGACTATTTTTACCAAATTGGCATCACTCTCAAGGCGTACTTGCACGGTTTCACCATCTTGTTGACTTACTTGCTGCGCAAACCAACGTAATAACCGTAAAGTACCCTCTAGCTCGATTTGTTTTTGCTGTAGGATCTCGCCTAAATGACGAAAATCGGTCAGCCAACGTTCAACGTTGTAACCCAACCCTTGCCATTTCGCGCTTAATTGATTGTGACTGAGTAAGTGCTCAAGCATTGCCATTGCACCTTGTTTGTACCAAATAGAGCTCAGGTAAGCAAAAAAGTTAAGATGCTCTTGCCACTGTGCTTCATCATCAGCCAAGGCATAAATGTCATTATAACTTAAGCAAAATAGTGGCCCAGCTAACACGCCTCGCAACAATGATTCGTTGTATTGGCCATGTAAAGCCGATAAAAAATTAAGTAAATGATGGCTCAGCTCTTGGCTAAATACACTCTCACGGGATAAGTACACGCTCGCAATTTTGGCATCACTGAGGGCTTTTTTCATAATTTGCGCTTCAACCCGATCACGCACCAAAATACAAATATCTGCCGCCGTGACTGGCT
The DNA here is from genome assembly GCF_014164295.1 of Pseudoalteromonas sp. SG43-7. NCBI lineage: Bacteria > Pseudomonadati > Pseudomonadota > Gammaproteobacteria > Alteromonadales > Pseudoalteromonadaceae > Pseudoalteromonas > Pseudoalteromonas sp. SG43-7. The sequence goes on along the minus strand of NZ_JACJEY010000004.1, from coordinate 42,010 downwards.
TATTCGCAATACACGCACGCCCTTGCTGTGCTTGCTCAAGTAAGATCACTATTTTATTGGCAAAATAGCTAGCTAAATGTTGCTGGCCAATGCCTTTATTAGTTGGTTTATTTTTTTCATCTGCGGCGCTATCTGCAAACACACAAAACTCAAAGGCGGTGGCAGGTTGGCCATCTATTAAAAACGATTTATCGGCTTTTTTACCTTGTGCCGCCACGCGATTAAACGGGATCGCATCGTTATAAATAAAGCTGTTATCGTGTTTACTAAACAGTGCATTGACGCTTGCAACCACATCGCTACTGGAACGAAAGTTAGTACCAAGGGTAAATTGCTGCTCCTTTGCCACTTCGTGTTTAGCACCAATGTACGTAAAAATATCCGCGCCCCTAAAACCGTAAATAGCTTGTTTAGGGTCGCCTATCATGGCAAGCGTGGTGTTTTCTTGGCTATAAATTTTACTAAAAATACCGTACTGAATGGGATCAGTATCTTGAAACTCATCAATCATCGCTACCGGGAACAACTGCGCTATTTTTTCTGCCAGTGCTGCGCCTTGCTCTGTATTGAGTGCACTGTGCAAATTAGTTAATAAATCATCAGGAGTTATAACGCTTTGCTCTTGCTTGCGTTTTACAATGGCTTGTTTAACCCAACTTGCCGCATGTTGCACAATAGCGATTGCCAAGCCTTGATTAACAGTGTTAACAAGCTTAGCCATTTCATCAAACTGGCTAAGCATTACATGACTAAACAAAGGCTGATTTTTTTTATAATTAGCTTCGTCACTGAGGTTTTCAGTACTCCATATTTCATAAGAGTACTTGTTTGTACCAAACTCAAAAAATAGCTCATCACCTTTACAAAATGCCTCAAGCGCTGCAAGGCTACCTTTACGTGCAGGTGTTTTGGCACCACTTAAGCCAGAGCTTTTTACAGCTGCAATAAATTCGCTATCAAGGCAGGCTTTTTTAAAGCTCGCGACTTTACCAAGATATAGCTCGCGTGCTTGCCACACATCATCTAGTTTTATTTGCGGAGTAACCAGCGCATTGCCTTTATTAAGTATGTTGGCCACTTTACTAAATAACGCTTCAGGGGCAGCAAATACCTCTAAAATTGCATCGGTTTTTTCTTTATTGAGTGGATATACAAACACTCGCCAAAAATCTTTAATGGTTTCAAGCAAGATCTCCCGTTGATCTAAAATAAACTCCAAATTAAACGCCACACCAGACTCAAACGCATGCTGTTTTAACATTCGTTGGCAAAAACCATGAATGGTGAATATTGCTGCTTCATCCATCGATTTAGCGGCGGCATCGAGCAAATCAAATGCACGGTGTTTATCATCGATTGTGGCGATCACAGCATTGATCAGCTCATCCTCTGTTGCTTGGCCAAGCAGTGCATCACGTGCTGCTATAATACGAGTGCGCACACGGTCTTTAATTTCTTGGGTGGCGGCATCGGTAAACGTAACGACCAATATTTGTTCAACACTCAACGGAGTATTTACGGGCGATGAGTGTTGTTGCGCGATTTGCATGCCGAGTAAATAACGTAAATATAAACCTGTAATAGTATAAGTTTTACCGGTGCCTGCACTGGCTTCAATGAGACTTTGCCCAATAAGCGGCATCGTAAGTGGATTAAGCGCTTGCATGGTCACTCTCCTTTGCATGTGCAAATAACGGCGCAAGTAGCATATCGCTCCAGCGTATAAATTCCTCTTGGCACTCATTCAACGATTGCGTTGTTAAGCGAATATAGGGGTTCTCGCCCTCGCCTCGGCCAATATATTGTGGGCTAAATTTGCTCATTGCTTTGCCGATATCGCCACCACTTTTTACGTACTCATAGCCACTCACAGGAAAAAACGCTACGGGTTCTTTAAGTAGCGCGTTATATAAAGTAAACCAATCTTGCAACAGTGCTTGGGCATCTGCTTTATCCAAAGCTGCAAAAGTGATTTGTTTATCAAGCCCAAGTAATACAGTTTCTACATGTTGATCCACGCACTGCGCAACAAGGTGATATATAAAGCCCTTGATGAGATCTTTTGCCTTGATACTGGCACTTCGATAAAACACTTGTTTGTGCTGATAAAGATGATTTAACCAGCCTTCAAGCTCAGTACTGTTGTTATCACTGTGAAGTGTTAGCGCAACTTCAATCGGTTCATTTTTGCCGCCCTTGATGTGCTCTTTAACTTGCCCTGCCAGTGCATCAACCCGGTGCTGCATTTTATCAAAAATCAAATCTCCAACATGCGCCTGCGGTAACTCGCCTCGTTGCAGTATTTGCTCACGACTAAGGGGCTGCTCAAAAATAGCCGCTTCGAGTATTTCGTCGAGATAAAAATAACGCTGCAGTGCGTCTAAACTAAATGGCTCTTCATCTTTAGCTACTTCGTTAAATTGTGCTAAACGCAACCCTAAACTTTGCTGATAAAAACTCTCTTGTGCATTGCATACGCTGCGGATAAACATATCCAGCTCAAGATGTTCAGGTGCGCTGACCTCAAGCGCCGTCAGTGGCTCTGGGATTATCGCCTGAGCGGGTAACCAAATTGGATTATAACTGTGATTGGATTGCAGCGTATTAGTGGTATCTGCCTGATAATTTAGGCTATTAAAAGGCTGTAAATGCTGTTTATTGATCAAACACTCAGGCAAGGTTTGCTCACTTGGCTCAGCAAATTTGAAACTGCGGCCAATGTATTCTAGTAATTCACTCACTAAGGTTGATGGCATACGCGGTTGATTATCAAAACATGAACGGCCAATATAACTCATGTATAAGTTATCACGGGCACTGAGCAGCGCTTCTAAAAATAAGTAACGGTCATCTAATTTGCGCGATCGGTCACCTTTTTGCTTTTTCGAATAAGGCACTAAATCAAAACCAATCGGCTGCACCGTTCGTGGGTAATCGGCATCGTTAAGCCCTAACATACACACCACTTTAAATGGCACAGCACGCATTGGCATTAGCGTACAAAAATTCACTTGGCCGACTAAAAAGCGTTGCCCTACACCTTTTTCTTGAATGCCTTGTTTAATTAAATAACTCACAATACGCTGTGACACTACTTGCGTGTAATCGCCATTATCATGGTGCTTTTGCAGCTCTTCGAGCACCTTTTGCAGTACCAGTAAATCCCAGCTATCGTCGCTTTCGCTCTCGTAAATAGCCGTTAATAGTTCACTCAGGATAAGGGTTTTATTAGTTAGCGTGTCGTCTGGGGTGAGCCTGTGTTTAAAGTGTTGCAATACATCAATAAAATGCACTAATTTATTGAGTGTATCAAGTGCCATCCCTTCCACTTCATCAGCGCTATATATGCCATTAAACGGGCATTGTTCATCACGTTGGGCAATACCTAACAATAAGCGGTTTAAGCCATGTTGCCAGGTATTTAATTCTATCGCGGGTAAATCAAAGCTATGCTTATGCTCGGCGTTTATTCCCCACTTGACGCCAACACGCTCAAGCCAATATTGAATTTGCTCATATTCGTGCGCTTCAACACTAAACTTTTCAGCTATTTGCGTCACTTGCAGTAAATCAAGGATATCTGACACACCAAAGCGCGAAAACGGCAGATCAGCTAAGCTTGCAAACGAACTCAGTACCGGTTTTTCTTGCTCAATGGCTAGATCAGCTAACGCATAGGGAATAAAACGGTTACCCTGCGCACCGCCAAATACCGCTTCGATGTAAGGGCTATAAGTGCCAACATCCGGCATCATTACTATAATATCTTTTGGGGTGAGTGCGGGGTTTTGATTAAATAAATTAAGTAAGTAATCGTGCAAACGCTCAACTTCTCTAAGTGGAGTATGGCAATCACTTAGAGCAATGCTGGTATCGGTAGTGCTTATTGCAAGCTTACCTTCATCGTTTATAAACCATTCTTTATTGTCAGTAAGGGATTCACCTTTAAACGCTAACTGGTAAATTTCGCTTTGAATTTGACCAAGTAAACTGTCGTCAAACACATCAATAAAGCCATCAATCCAGCTTGCGTCACGCTGTACCAGTTGTTCAAAGTAATCACGGCCTAATTTACCCCACGATGATAACAACGGATTACCAATAAAATAGTAGTCTTGCTCTGGCTCACTTTGCTTTTTTTGCTGCGCTTCCAACAATGGCATTTTGGCGTATTTAGCCGTTATTTTAGCCGCCGTTTTTTCATCAATTAAATCCCCCCAATAATGTTCGCTGGGATTAAAAAAGAATAAAAACACCTCGGTTTTTTTACTCAATGCATCAAACACATCAAGTTGCGAACTGGCAATGGCTGAAATACCAAATAAACTGATCCGCTTTGGTAATAAGCTACTGTCCATTTTATCAAGCGCGGCTAATAACTGCCCTTGCATATTGGCGCGATGAAACTGACTTTGCCCAAGCACTTGACTATGCGCTACTATTTTTCGCCACAGATCAGGCTGCCACGGCGCGATACTAATATCTACATCATCTAATTTATCAGTGCCGCTGTCCCATGTGGCTATCCAGTGCGGACGGTACATTAAATATTGGTCATATACATCGGCTATTTTTTCACATAAAGCAAAGGTTTTTTGACCGTCTGTGTCACCTGCTAAGTAGGTTTTAAGGGGTAAATATAACGGTTCATCAATGCAGTTTGGTAAAATAGCAAATAATTTCCAAGCAAGATTAGGTTTATTAAACGCCGACTCTTTGGGTACATTCGGTAATAGCTGCTGGTATAACTGCCAAATGAAACTCGATGGCAATGGAAAATCTACCTGTGCTGCCACCCCCAAACTTTCACTTAAACCAATTTTCAGCCACTGCGACATACCCGGAGATTGCACCAACACCACTTCTTTATCAAACGGGCTGCTTAATGGGTTTACTTTTAAAAGCTGATGAAACTGCGCTTGCAGGGCTTCCATACGGTTAGATTGAATAATATTGAGCATAGCGACACTGTTCTTGCTTGAGATAAAAACAGTGTAAGATATTTTCAATTATAGGGGTAGCCATTGTCGCTAATTGGCATTAATAAATCAGCGAGTTAGCACAATAATTAACTCACTTTTTATACGCACAGTATAGCTACTGTGCGTTTTATTTTCTGAGGGAGTCATTATTTATATGGGCTAATACTTGATAAGCTAAATTGGCTTTGCATGATCACATCGCCATCAATGCCTTTTAGCTGGAGTGAAATAGCTGGATCTGTTTGTTGCCAATCAATGCTTAAATCACCGTAATTAACGTCATGTGTGAACTTCCCCACGCGGTGTTTATTAGGACTGACGTTTTTCCATTTTTCAGTAAGGCCTGAGCTGGTCATTTCAATCAGTGGATAATCAAGGTTTTGTTCATACCTTGATATCTCACCCCAATGTGTGTCACCACTGATAATTACCACGCCGTTTACTTTGTGTTTTTTAATTAACGCAAATAAACGGTTTCTATCCTCCGGAAAATTAGCCCATGACTCCCAGCCGGTAAAGTCAGGCAGTAACTGTAAGCTCGAAGCAATCAGTTTAATTGCAGCAGGCTTTTTAAGCTCTTGTTCAAGCCATTGCCACTGCGCCTCACCTAACATCGATGCGCCTTTTACTTCACTTGGGCTATAAGGCCCTTGATTATTCGCTTTACGCTCAGTCTTGTATTGTGTTTCACTAACGTGGTTAAGTGCATCGCGGTTCCAACGCAGATCAGGCATGATCACTTGTATCGTGTGCTCACCTTCACCATACATATACGAGGTATAAATCCCATCGGCACGTGTGCGACGCACTGAACCCGTTGGCTCTTGCCAAAAGTCGAGCATAATTTTCCGAGACTGTTCTTTATGTGGGTACTCTTTACCTGCATCATTTTGGCCAAAATCATGATCATCCCACATGGCAATAAGGGGAGTCTGTGCTTTTAACGTTTTAAAGCCGGGCTTAGCGCCTAAGCGCTGATATTTATCGGCAAGTACGCGCATATCGTTGGTGTCGCCGTAGATGTTATCACCCAAAAAGATAAACAAATCTGCCTGCTCTTTATTGATCGCGTCAAAAATCGGAATATCTTTATCTTGATGCCCACATGAGCCAAACAGTATTTTTTGCGGCGTTAGTTTTTGCGGTGTACTTAATACTGAAAAACTCGCAACAATGCTTACCAATGCGGCCGCTTTAATTAAATGCTTCATTTTAAAATCTCATCAATTGCATCCGCCATAGCGGGATTAAGCTGCTTAGGGTTTTCGCCAAGTACGGTTAAAATCGTTGCCGCAACTTGTGCTTGTTTGAGCTCTGTTGTTGTTTTTAATAAACCTTGCGGTTTAATATCTGGGCCAATTGCAGCTAACCAAATATGCTCAGAGCCAATAATTCCCTCAGGAAAAGCTTTACGACCTTGCTCCGATTTTGCCATTGCTTGTTTTGAACTATGATGCTGCCAATCATTAGCGTTACTGCCACGGCCATGATCCGTGGTGATAATAAGCGTTGTGTTATTTTTATAGCCAGATGTAGTCTGAATGGTTTGCCATAAATCTTTGATAAAAGCGTCACTTTGTTTAGCCGACTGCAAATAGTGATCGTAATGACCATCATGGGCAAAATCATCGGTTTCACCTAAGCTGATCACTAATAACTTAGGCTTTTTTGCCAGCATATAAGCTTTGGCAAAACGATATGTAAAACTGTCTAAACGCACATTATGCCAAGGACTTGGGATCTCCTGTTGTAAAGCATTTAATAGTGGCGCATCGGCAAATAAGTCTGCCTCAATTGGCATAAAACCCGCATTTACATATACGTCGCTGCGTTTGGTATTAACAATAAACGGAAATACATCCCAACTACCAAATAAGGCGGTTTTATTTTTATAGTCAGCGCGTTGCTCTAATCGCTCTAAAATAGTTTTATTTGGATTTGGCGTTTTATCATTACTGTTAATTGCCTCATCAACACTGCCAGTTAAGATCTCACTGTAGCCTGGGTATGAAAAATACCACGGGTTACTCACCGACATTGTTGAACCATTCTCTCTATCGCCAATTAACACACCGTGTTGAGCAATCGTATTGCTAATAAATGGCATTAACTGAGCTTGTCGGGCGTGTTTGTCATCGCGCCAAAACTGTTGTTTCAATTGCTCAGGCTGTTTAACAAAATCGGGATTTGCTAACAATTTTTGATCGGCGCCGTTAAATACCTCTTGCCAACGCACTCCATCAAGCGTCACAAGCACGACATTATCACTGGCTTTGACAATATGACTTACCATTAATGTACAGCCTATTACGGCCAGTTTAGCTATTGCTTTCATAGTATTCCTATCAATAAAAACCCATCAACAAGGATGGGTTTTGGTTATTATTTTTATAATTAGGGCTTAAAAATTAGCAGTAAATGTAAGTGCTGCAGTTCGTGGTGCACCAATAAAATAAGTGCTGCCATTACCTGTCCCACCCGCTAAATACTGTTTATCTGTTACGTTAGTGACAGCAAAAGCAATATCGATTGATTTAAATGGGCCGGCATTGACGTCTGCAGCATAACCGGCATTGATATCAAGCACGGTATAACCATCAACTTTATTACGTGTACGAGTTTGCTCATCTAAAAATGCACCTAAGCGTTCACCGGTATATTTAGCGGATATACCAAAGCGGAAGTCGCCACTGTAATAATCGGTCGAAAGCACAAACATATCGCTTGGTGAATCGATAACGTCATCGCCTTTTTTAAAGCTTGGCGGTAGCGCTTTTCCGTCTTCATCTTTGAGGATAACACCATCGGCATCGTAGGCACTTGGATCGTGCGATGCGTATTCAGAGCTGTTATTAGTGTATGAAGTATAAATATTCCATTCATTTGTAAGCATATAACTTGCTGATAGTTCAATACCTTGCGAGTCAATACCACCTACATTGATGTAAGAGCCATTTGTACCTATCGTATAATCAATCCCGCCGGTATCACTGCCAGGTGCGATAAAAGTAATACGGTTATCAAAGGCAATAGAATAAGCGGTCGCAGTTAGGCTCAAGCGGTCTGCTTTATAACGTACACCAAAGTCGATATTTTCAGCTGTTTCTGGTTCAATTTCTGTGAGTGTAGAACTATCACGCTCCAGCACTCCATCTTTAATTGCTGAGAAATTTTCACTAAAACTGGCAAATAACTCAGTACTGCTAGTTAGCTGGTACAAAGCACCTGCACTAAATAACACATCTGAATCACTGTTTATTTTATCAGAGCGTAGATCTGCAAAATGATCGTATTTTTGTAATTCAACTAAATACTGTTTAGCGCCAAGATTAACTGTAAAATCGCCTAGGCTGATAGAATCTTGTACGTACCACTTAAAGGTATCTGTTTCAAAAGTATTTTTATATTGCGTCCAGTATGGGGTGCTATCAAAGTGATGATACACGCGAGCGTCAATAACTTTATGCCAATCACGAGATTCGTCACGATCAGTTTGCTCAAGCCAAATACCTGCTTCAATATCGTGCATCCCTAAGGTTAATTTATAATCGGCGGTTAAACCTAAACGGTCCTTGTCATAGTGTGTATGGCGATATGACATTACCGGTATTGCGGAATCTGGGTAACACGCCGGATTCAACCCTGTGCCTGAATCCCATGGCCAACTGAGTGTATCCGTACAATTTGCGTTAGGCGTTAATGGCTTACCTTGGCTATCTGCAAAACCATATGAGCCAGCATTTGTGCCGCCTTCGGTTGTTGGATTACCGTCTTTATCGACAGGTGATGTTAAATAAGGTGGGATCCAATCACCACGCCCAGAGTTTTTATGGTAATAAGGGCTGATTGTTAATAATGACGAAGGTGAGATTGCATATTCAAACTTTACGTAACCTAACGCATTTTCACGCAATGTACCCCAACCTTCTGCAAACATTTGGTCAAAGTGTGGCACGCCAGTCCAATTCCAAGTTAGTTGATCCCAATCTGGTGTTTGCGCAAATTGCTGCAAGCTCACACTGTTATAGTTGGTCTCACTTACATCATCATACGATAAACGCCCTGTTACAGTCAGCGCATTAAAATTAGATACAAATTTAGCCTCAGCATGTTGATTATCTTTACCACCATTACTGCCATCACCTATCCAGCGGCTAGTATTGGTTTGTGAATAACTCACATAAGCTTGCGTGTTATCAAAGAGAGTGCCAGTTTCATGCTTAAAATAATAACGGGTCGCATCATGGTCACCATTGGTGTAAGCAAATGTAGTTCCTCGCTCAAGGCTAGGATCTTTACTAACAAAATTAAACGTACCACCGAGCGCTTCAAGTGATGCCGAGGCGATATCTGAGGTACCTTGGCCCACTTCAACCGTGGCTAAGTTTTCGCTGTCTAGGTAGCGATTAGCTTTTGCACCACCGCCATAATTAGAGCCGCCGTTTGGAATACCATCAACCGTCATACCTAACTGCTGTTGGTTACCATCGATACTAAAGCCGCGCATCGTAATAGTGGTAGACCAATCATCACCACCAAATGCATCACCTTCGTTAATACTAATTCCCGGTAGGTTATCCATCACCGATAATACACTTGATACCGAACTCTGCTGTTCAATCATTGATTGCTCAATCACACTATTTGCATAGCTCGTTGGTTTTGCCACTACCGTGACTTCTTCGATTTCGTTGGTATTTGCAAAGCTATTAGTTGAAAACGCTAAAGCGATTGCTAAGCTTAAAGTCGATCTTTTAGTAAAAGTACGCATTGTTGTCCCATTTGCAATTATTGTTTTGTATACGGGCAAAGTATGGAGGGAATATATGACAAAAAAGCTCGAAAAAATTGACGTAACAGTGACAAAAATATTGATTATTTATGGCAACAATGCAGCTTAACCAATTAACATATAAAGATATTATAATTTAAATAACAGTCTATCGCGGTAATATTTGTAGGAAATAGAGAGGGAGTTAAATCAATACGAAAAAGTATTTTTCACAGTATTAGTAACGATTAAAAAGCAATATTGCTAATCGCAAATAAATACCTAAAACGAGTTTGCAATCAACATGTATGGCGTTAATGCAACCACCTACGAGCGTAGGTGGTTTAGTGACTAAAATAAATTACGTTTAAATTAGTTCAGCCAGCATTTCATCACTATACGGAACCACTTCTTCAGCATTTTTGATTTTACTGATGTAATCTGGGTTTGCAATAAACGGGCGACCAATAGCAATTAAATCAAACTTATTGGCGTTAATCGCAGCTTTAGCCGTGTCAAAATCATAGCTACCAACACCCACTAAAGTACCTGAATAAGCCGCACGTAAATATTCTGACGTCGTTTTATCTGCAAGGCTTGCAAAGCGCATGCTATCGTCAAAAATACCGCCATGTAAGTAAGCGAGTGCTCGGCTATTCAACTCGTTTAAGAGGTAATCAAATACCGCTTTATCGCGGCTATCTTCGCTCATATTAAAGTAAGCACCAGGAGATAAACGTAGCCCAGTTTTATCTGCACCGATGACGTTAATTACCGCATCAACAACTTCAAGTGCAAAACGCGACATATTCTCTGGAGTTTGCCCGTATTCATCATCACGCTCATTGGCTGCATAATGTAAAAACTGATCGATTAAGTAACCATTCGCACCATGGATCTCAACGCCATCAAACCCTGCTTCAAGCGCATTCTCTGCAGCCTTTGCATAATCTGCAATTAATGACTTAATATCGGCAGTGGTTGCTGCTTTTGGGGTAATATAAGTAAGCTCACGCATACGTGGTACAGAGCCTTCAACACCAATCGCAGATGGGGCTAAAACGTCGCCATCAAAAAAGTGTGGATGTGCAACCCGACCAACATGCCAAAGTTGTGCAAACATTTTACCGCCCTGCTCATGCACAGCATCGGTTACTTTTTTCCAGCCTTGAATTTGTGCGCTGGTAAATAAACCTGGCGTATTCGGGTAACCTTGCGCATCAGGGCGAATAATCGTGGCTTCACTAATTATTAAACCGGCTTCAGCACGGCGTGCGTAGTAATCAACCATCGCTTGGGTTGGCACTAAGTTATCGTCAGCCATACAACGCGTTAGCGGTGCCATAAGTATACGGTTTTGTAATTCAATCGTGCCATTAAGCTTAAACGGTTGCAGTAGATCAGTGGTCATTCTTATCAATCCTTATCTTGAGTGTACATTCAAGATAAGGGCGAACAATAAAACATTCAAGTCTATTTTTGAATATTTGTTCAAGATTAAGTAAACTAACCCCACATACACCTTATAAGTCAAATAGAATGCAACAGAGCGCCCTATGAGAATAGCCGAATTTGACCGTGAATTTGTACTTCGCCAAGCGATGCTGGCTTTTATGCAACACGGTTATGCTAAAACGAGTATGCAAAAATTAACGCAAGTTACAGCGCTTCATCCGGGATCTTTATATGCTGCGTTTGGCAATAAAAAAGGTATTTTTTTAGCGGCTATTGAGCAATATCAGGCTGATAGAAATCAGCAATTTACGGCACTTTTTTGTCAACATAAACCCGTTTTACCAAGCCTACGCCAATACTTAGACTCAATAGTCAACGAGTGTATCAGTGGTGATGCGATGAAAGTATGTTTACTGACTAAAAGTATTAGTGAAGTTGAAGGGCAAGATTCACAGATCAGCCACGTACTGATGACAAATTTAAATGCCTACGAAAACGCCCTCGCCGAACAATTTGAGCGCGCGATAAAAGAAGGTGAAATCCCAAACACACGCACAGCTGAGCATCTAGCTCGTTTTTTAGCAATGGGCCTTTACGGCTTGCGAACCTATGCACTGACTAACCGCTGCGAACAAGATCTAAGCCAACTCGCCGACGATTTATACCACGCAATGTGTAATTAATTTTTAACTAATCGACATTTTGTCATATTAGTCAATATACTATACCTAAGCCATTCTAGAGAGAGTCTATTAATGAGTAATGCAACTGCAACCGCATCTGAAAAATTCGAGACAATCTTAAATTTAGGAGCCAAAAAAAGATTGGCTTTTATGTTTGAGACCGTCCAAGAGTTCAAACAAGTGTGGATATTAAATGACGACGATGGCTGTGTTATGCTCGCCAACGAAGATGATGATTGTGTACCGGTATGGCCTGAACGTATTTATGCCGAGGCATGGGCTACCGGTGAGTGGGAAAATTGCACAGCTAAAGCAATTCCATTGAAAGATTGGACAACCCGATGGACACCCGGTCTTGAACAAGATGACTTACTTATCGCCGTTTTTCCAACTGAAGAAGACGACGGCACGATTTTATTTCCTGATGAATTTGATTCACAACTAAAAGCACCTAAAAAACGTTACTAATTACACTTCGCTATAATTGAGTCGCAGACGTGTTGTTCTGCGACTTATCCACGCAAACTTTAAATTTTTTACGCGCAACGCTTTAAGACAAAGATACAAAATTAATACCTATAAAAATTAAAATATAACGGCAATAATGTCGCTTTTAGCGATAATTAATTTATGCTTATTCACACTGATCAGTGAAATAAACACAGCTCCCACTGCAAAAACTTTGGCATTAGTTGACTTCAACACGCCCCTTACTCTTTGGACTTTATAATGGTACGACAAGGTATTTTAATATTACTACTGCTAACGTTTATTAATAGTGGCTATGCCACAGAGCAAATTGACTCACTAGAATCCACACTCAGTGAAATAAAACAGCTCAAAAGTGATGGTGAATCCGCACAAGCTTATCAACAATTAAGAGCAACATATTCCTCGGCACAATCAACCACACAACAAGCTGAGTTAATGGTTGTTTGGCTTGCATTTATGAATGAAGACAAGAACTGGCATGAATTCGACTTGCTCAAAGACGATGTCTCACAATTACTCGATAGCGAAGTCGATATAGAAACTAAATACGCACTTTATGACAACCTCGGATTAATGAAATATCGCTTAGGTAAGTTTGCCGAAGCCGATTCTTATTTATCAAAAGCAGTGTCTTTTGCTGATGACACACAGCTTGCTACGAGTATGACTTACTATTTGTATGGAATTAACTCTGTTAGACAAGGAAAAATGGTAGATGGACTCGATAAAATCTTACATGCTCACGATTTACAAATAAACATTCAAGGATATGCTTCACCGAAGATATTAATTGGTTTAGGGTTTACCAATTATTATATGAAAAACTACGACAAAGCGATTGAATACACTCAACAGGCAATAGCAGCATACCCTGAAAATGACATACTGCTCACTGAGCTGTATGCAAACTTAGCTGCAATGTACGTTGATAAAGCCCAATACCAAGAGGCATTAATTGCCATTAATCAAGCCGAAAAAGTAGCCCACTTCCATAATATATTTGACCGAGTTCCTATAATTATTAATAAAGGCACTATTTATGCTGAGCTAAATGAGCACCAAAAAGCCATTGATTATTATTTAAAAGCGTTAGATATTGTAAATAAAAACAATGATTTAATACATAAGCCTACCGTTTTAAGTAATCTGGCACAAAGAAATCAAAGTTTAGGTAATTATAAACTTGCTGCCGACTATTTTGAGCAAGCCCTTGCTATATTTTCAAGCGAGAGTCAACTCATCAAACGTTTAGAAAACTATCCGCCAATGATCGAAAATTATCAATCATTAGGAAATTACCAACGCGCATTAGAACTTATGATTGAATACAAAGAATTAGATGATGAAAGTACCTCATTAGCTGCAAAAGAAAAATTTGATCAATCACAAGCAGCCTATGATATTGCCTCTAAAGAAAAGTCATTAATCGAAGCTAAACTAGCGCAAACAAGCAATGAAAATGCAATTCTACGACTCTATGGGATCATTGCCTTCAGTCTTTTAATTATCTTATTTATTTATATTGCCTATAGACTAAAACACTCTGCCTACCTGCAAGTTAAAGAGCTTGCGTTGCGCGATCAGCTCACGGGACTATTTAATCGCCGCGCATTGCACGATATCTTTGAATTAGAAATGAGCCGGGTTAATCGCAATAAAAAAACTTTTAGTATTATTTTGCTGGATATAGATCATTTTAAAGTACTCAACGACACCTATGGACATGACTATGGTGACATTGTATTGCAAAAAGTGGCTAGCGCATTGCAAGATTCAATTAGAAGTATGGATAAAGTTGCTCGCTGGGGAGGTGAAGAATTTCTGGTGTTTTTACCTGAAACCAATAAAGAGCAAGCATCGCATCTTGCAGAAAAGTTACGCTTAGCCGTAAGTAACATTGAATTGACTTACCAAGATAAGCTACTTCAGGTCACTGTTTCTTTAGGTGTCTGTGAATATAATCAACAAGGTGAATATAAAGACATGGTTAAACAAGCCGATCTTGGTCTTTATAAAGCTAAAGAAACAGGGCGGAATAAAGTCGTCTGTCTCAGTTAAACTAACAAATGTTCTTGCGCGCAACTATCTTCAAACATATAGTTTACTAATAAAGCGATGTTATTTCCTCGCATTAAGGCTGCTCTGTTGACCTAAAAATAGCAATGGCACACTGTTTTATTGCGCTTGCTCAAAAAAATTACGACATAGTTTGCTAAACTAACCTAATAACCTATTAGATTAAGTGTGCTAGCACAACGCTGAGATTTACTCTGGGCACATTTACAGAAACAGTTGGACAAATACGTGATATTTAATTCTAAGTATAAAAAAGAAATTGCAAAACTAAAAAATGAAATTGTAGATATTCGTAACCAAAATGAAGCACTGCATGATGAACTAGAACAAGTTAAGAATGCTAAAAGTCAGTTAGTAGCGCAAATAAATCAAACTGATAAAACTGCCAAACAACAAGACGAATTAAACCGCTTGTGGCTACAGTCTTCAATTTTAATAGAGCAAATCAGGGAGAGCCTAGCAGCAAATTCAAGTGAACTTGTAATGCACAGAGATGGCTTTCAATCATCACAGCAGTTGCTTGATAACATTATTGTAATGCTATCCGCCACTTTGCAATCAACTTCTGTGATATCCAGAGACACTAAAACAGCCTCTGAATCTGTAAAGCAATTACAAACAGTCACAGCAGGGATTAATGACTTTGTAAACATTATCAAAGGCATCTCTGACCAAACTAACTTACTAGCCCTTAATGCTGCTATTGAGGCCGCCAGAGCTGGAGAACAAGGTAGAGGCTTTGCCGTAGTTGCAGATGAAGTTCGCACATTAGCACAACGCTCAGCTGATGCATCGAATGAAATTTCAGGCTTAATTGAACAAGTAAACCAACAAATGGACCACGTTGTTGGCAACATTACCGACGTCGGGAAACAAAGTAATGAGATCAGTGAAAGTTCAGCGGCTATCGAAGATACCGCTAATAAAATTGTTACGTTCTCACAAAACATGTATTCAGTTATTACCGACTCAACTGAAAACGCATTTATTCAGACGGTAAAAATGGATCATATCGTTTGGAAACTGGAAGTTTATAAGGTACTACTTGGTTTATCTGATAAAACCACAGATGAATTTGCCGATCACACAATGTGTCGTTTAGGTAAATGGTACTATAAAGGTGATGGTGCAGCTAAATACGCCTCCCATATTGAATTTAAAAACTTAGAAGCCCCGCACGCCGAGATTCACAACCATGGCATACAAGCATTGCAAGCCTTTGCAGATGGCCATTCGGATAAAATGATTGATCATATATCGCAAATGGAAGCGGCGAGCTTTAAAGCCGTTGATTTATTAACTAACCTAGCAAACAAAATAACTAAATAACGGTCGTTTTAAGTTTAACTACAACTTTAGCGCTGCTCATTTTATATTTATTATCGATATTATGATGGATACTGAGCTTTGGAGTTATACCCACTACCTGCTTATTGATGGGTAAGGTTGCTTTATAGGCATTATCTATGTTTTTTAAAACACGATAATGCCTTAACTATAGTAATATTTATTGGTTAAAGTCTAATCCTGCCAGGTCAGTGCTAACTTTTTGTAATACGTCATCATAGCCTTTTAGTACTTCTTCTTTATGGGTTAGATCCTGTTTGAGTTGTTCAACATTTGCTACTAGGTCTTTCGTTAAGCTCGGAACATCTCAATGATGCTCGGTGCAGTGATAAACAAAGCAGGAAAGACAGGCACTTTTCAAGCTAACTCAACAAAAAAGGACGAGTAGTCTCATGGGTATTTGTTGGGCCGCGATACTTCAAAAAACAGTCCATTAAGCTGCGACAGCGAGATTTGTAATGGTCAACTAATTCTGTAGAGATTCTAAGCGGCATTTTTTAATTCATTATATTACTGATGTGGCGTCATATAATGAAGCGTAGAATGCCTACGTTTGTAATTGTAAAACTGAATATAATTGTCCACCTCGCTTATAACTGAATGATGATTTATAAACGAAAGGCGATTCAGTCGCTCTATGGGTATACACTTTTCTTTGCGATTGGTGCTTTTATGAGTAAAGCGCTTAGGCAACATGAGATATGATTTCCCAAATGTTTAACTCTTATTATTTCCAACGTTTACGTAGGTCGGTTAAGTGGCGAAGCCACGCCATCCGACATTAACAACCCAACAACCGACACACACCGTAACCCTTATATCCCAAAAATAATAAAACCACATAACACAATATTAAACACACCCAAACAATACACGTTATTTAATCTATTCCACCAATTGGTCACAGCCAAAAAAAACTCTATTTAGCTTAAGATAAGTTCAACTACTTGGGACAACACAATAAGTGAACCCCATACATTGAACTTTGTGATTTTTGAGGTAACTATATGAACGAACGTCAACGTAACAGCTGTCATGCTATTATACATACGCATGCAACTATAGCTGGAGCAGGCAATCTAATGCCCGTCCCAGGGGCTGGTATCGCAGTAGATATCACAACAATGACCTCTATGTGCATGAGCTTATCGTCACTATTTAAAGGAGACATTAGCGAAGAAGTAGCAAAAGGATTAGCAATTGCAGCAATAAAAGAAACAATCTTGAAGCAACCTATAAAAGTACTAGTAAAGGAAGTAAGTAAAGTAATACCTCTATTGGGACAATTAATATCACCGGCTATCTCTGTAGCTATCATTGAAGCTGCAGGGTGGAGCATAGCTAATACACTTTACGAACGCGCTAAAAATCATACCCCTTAAATTACAAGTAATTTAAATAAATGCCAGTAAGTTCATATAATCCTTTTAAATCATAATTATATAACTTAAAGTTATTAATTATAGAAACGAATGTAACAACTTAAAAATTAAAATACATTTGAGTCGATATTAGGAAAGTAATTTACAAAAGGAGACGTTATGTATATTTATTTATTTGAAGCCAAATCGATACAGTCTTATCTGTTTCAATCTGGCAAGCTAATTGATGTAATAAGCGCCAGTGAGCGCCTTGACCGTTTAATTGACTCCAGCGAATCGAGCGTTCTGCATCATGTACTCACCAGTGCAAAGCTCAACTCTGATCTTCTGGATGAAAATTTACCCAACCATTGCAAGCTTATTCGCTTTATGCGTTGTAAAGGGGGCGCTTTTTACTGTTACGCACAAAAGAAACAGCCACTTCTCGACTTACGCTCGGCATGGACCCTCACCTTACAACAATTATTTCCTTCGATGGAATACACAGATGCTCTAGTTGAAGCAGACCAATTGGCCGATGCCTTAGATAAAGCTCATAGTCAATTAGCAGCGGACCGTAATGTCCCTTCACTCAAATTACCATTAGCCTCTGCGCCATGTCGAGCATTCTCTCGCACTGGACAGGCGAGCGTGTCAATAACAGCTCAAGCCCGCCAAGCCACAACGTCAGATGAAGACATTGATATTGACACAGACCTACATCGTCAAGCTTATCAAACACTTAAGATGCGCAATGCCGCGGCTCTACAAGACAAATTTACCCCAGGTAAATTAAAGGGCACTTTATTTTATCCAATTGATTTAGAAAATGACTTTCAATTTGAGCACAATAACGAACAACTTAATCGTTCACAGTCAGAAGCGATTAAAGATATTGCATTAATTCATATTGATGGCAATGGCCTTGGCATATTGCTAATGGCATTAAAATCAGCATTACAAGGTAGTAATGATGATGATTTCAGAAAAGCGTTTCGTCAGTTTTCCGAAGCACTTAATCAAGCGACCACTGAAGCAGCTCAACAAGCCACGCAGTTTGTTTATGACTGTGCAAAATACTTAAACTATAACGACCCAAAACAACCACGCTTAATGGTTCCAATTCGGCCAATAGTCCTAGGTGGGGATGATATCACCCTACTTTGTCGAGCTGATCTCGCATTAGAATACAGTCAAATATTTTGCAGTGAATTTAAAGTAGCATCACAAAAAGCGCTTGAACCACTGTTTAATAATTACTTGCGCCAAGGTTCATCCGCAACAGAAAAACCAAACCACATACTCGACCACCTAACGGCCAGTGGTGGCATTGTTTATCACAAAGCTGGACACCCTTTTACACATTCACACCACCTTGTAGAAGCACTGTGTAATCATGCTAAAAGGCTCACAAAAAGTGTTAATGAAAACGAGCGACAAGTGGGTCCAGCAACGCTGGCATTTCATCGTCTTTCTAATGCAGTGCATGATGATTTTAACGACATAGTTGAAAATTCGTTGACGTTTACTTTGCGTAAAAAAGAAAGTATGCAAATCGGTCAATCGGCTTATTTTGTTGATGATCAAACCTCACGTCAAGCGCCTTTTAGTTTCGACAAACTAGCACAACTCGTCGAGCTATCGTGCCAAACCGATGCCCCTGTATCTATCGCAAGATGGCGACAAATGGCGACCTGTATTGCACAAGGTGATATTACCGAAGCCGATCGTATTTATCACCGTGGCTGCAGTTTAGCTAACCCTAAAGAGGTTGAAAAACTTAACTTACTTTTAGCCTCATTAACACCTGATGGCTGTGAACAAACCAATTGGTATTGGCACAACAAACAAAAGTCAGATCACAAAAAATATTATTCGATAATCAATGACTTGCTAATTACTCATCATTTTCAAAGCTATGCCAATGCCGAAATAACTCAGCACAAAGAGGAACTTAACCATGGCTAATTTGCAACTGATTTTTAATATTCATAGTGACTGGCACATTGGCTGCGGTAAAGAAGGAGGAGCCTATGCAGATGCCTTATGTCTAAAAGATAATGATGGCCTGCCTTACATTCCTGGGAAATCTTGCAAAGGATTATTAAAAGAAGCCTTCCTACTCGCTTCTCATTCTGGCTGGCTAAAGACATCACAAGTTCAACAATGGTTCGGCCAAGAAAGTAAAGATGGTCAAACTCAGCAAGGCATACTACAAATTTCAAGCGCCCAGTTAACTGCTCAAGAACGCCATTACATTCTTACTAAACAAGCTAGCAAGCATCTTTACCGAGTTTTGCAGTTCACTGCCATTGACGCGACTACTGGCACCGCAAAACCAACCAGCTTGCGTAGTCTTGAAGTTGCCGTACCAATGGCATTAATCGCGCAAATCAGCCTCAACACCACTCATCCTAATTATCACTCACA
This sequence comes from Pseudoalteromonas sp. SG43-7, assembly GCF_014164295.1. Taxonomy (NCBI): domain Bacteria; kingdom Pseudomonadati; phylum Pseudomonadota; class Gammaproteobacteria; order Alteromonadales; family Pseudoalteromonadaceae; genus Pseudoalteromonas; species Pseudoalteromonas sp. SG43-7. The sequence continues at coordinate 22,413 of NZ_JACJEY010000004.1, read as the reverse complement.
GACAGCGAACGAGTTTAATGAACTATTACCCGATATTGTCTGCTTAATCAGCGAATTGGGCAATAAACGTCATCGTGGTTTAGGCAAAGTCACTATTTGCGTAAAAGAGGTATAACCTAATGCGTATATATTATTCACTCACCACTTTAGATCCGGTTATTGTTAGTCAATCTACGGCAACCACCAATAACCATGAATGCTTAGACTACATCCCAGGCAGCGCAATATTAGGTGCATTAGCCGCTCGACTTTATACGCAACTTGACGATACAACCAGCTGGCAGATATTTCATTCAGGTGGGGTAAAATTTGGCCCTTGCTACCCAACAATTGATCAACAGCAAGCTTTACCCATTCCCGCTAGCTGGCACTTTCCTAAAGGTCAGGACCCTAGTAAGGATCAAGCACTCAATCAAGTTCAAATATACAACCAAGCCAGTCCACATTTTGTCCGGCAAGATCAGGTGCAATACAAACAATGCCGTGATGGCTACATCAATGCACACACTAAAAAAGCCAATATTAAACAGGGAATGACAGTTAAAACCGCAATTGAGCGTCAAACTGGCATAGCCAAAGAATCATCGCTATTTTCTTTTGCTTACTTAGATGCCAAACAAACCTTTATTGGCTGGATAGAATCAGACAACCCGCAACAGCTAGCAGTCATCCGTGAGCAGCTCAAGGGGCAGTTTACTATCGGGCGTTCACGCAATACTGAATTTGGACGAGTTATGATCAATATCATTGACCAGCCATCTCAATCGCAACCGGAAGTTCATATCGAAACGCTAACCATTTGGTGTTTAAGTGACTGCCAATGCTTCAATCAACAAGGATTAGTGACACTTACTCCCGATCTTACTGATCTCATCTCTACCGCCCAAGGCACATTAAACGCTCAGAAAAGCTTTATTCGTAGTCATAGAGTGCGTCGCTTTAACCAAAAACGACAAGGGCTCGATTCTGAACAATTACTCATCGCCAAAGGCTCCGTCTTGGTGTACAAGCTCAACAAACCATTAACTGTTGAGCAATTAAGTGCCCTACAACAGCAAGGTATGGGGATCAACCAGCAACAAGGTTTAGGTTGGATCAGTGTTAATCCAACATGGGCAAACCAACAACAGCTACAACAAGACGCTATTTTCAAAGCTGTTACCCTACCTAACACTCAGGTTGAAAACTTTAATGATGAGCCAACATCCGTATTAACTAAGTGGCTAGCGGAACGATACTCTCAAACCCAAATCGAAGATAATGTTCAAAACACAGTTCAGAGCTTAATCGCCGAGATAGGCCTTGCCTACCACAATGCTCGCCACTACAACTATATTATTGACCACTATCAAGCCGGCCCATCCGTCAACCAGTGGCGACGGATCAGTAATCAGCTTAGACAGGCCAATCAAGATTGGAAAAACACGCTCTTTGAAGGTGACCATTGCATCTGTAAAGCCAACAATGATCAACTTGGTTGGGGTATTCGCTGGCACAACGGCAAAAAAATGGTCGACTTTGCTGAGTTTTTTAAATTGTTACTTGAAGAAAACCTGACTAAAAACGAAACAGACAAGCAAAAAGCAGATATTGTGCTGGCCTTAGTCAACCGTATAAGTCGTTATGATTTGTCTACCCTATTAGGGCTAAAAAAAGCCGCAAAAGAACTTAATTTTCGCCTAGAGCGCGAGTTTACTCACCATCAGGAGACGGAAAAATGAGTACCATTCATGTCACCAAACTAGTGCTAGAAACACAGAGCCCGATGGCAATCCATTCTGGTGGACGAGAAGAAGGCTTTGATAACCAGCTTGCCCTTGATGCAAGCGGCTTACCCTACATTCCTGCCAGTGCAATTGCTGGCGTGTGGGGTCACTTAATCAGCCAACATCATAATGTGGCTCTAAGAGATAAATGGTTAGGAACAACTAAGCAGAGTTCTAGCTTAGTTATCTCGCACGCGGTGGTTCATAATCAACACAATCAACCTGTGTCATCACTTACTAACATAAAAAGCATTACCAAAGACCCAATTTTAAACCAGCTTGCTTTAGAGCGCCCCCATCATCGCGAACGAGTCGCAATTAATGATCGTGGCGTAGCCAACGATACCGGAAAATTTGATCAAATATTACTCCCCAAAGGCGTTCGATTTAGCCTAACGTTAAAATGGCATTTAAACGAACGCCAAGATCAACAACAACTTAATCACCAAGAGTGGCAACTGTTATTGGCGCTATGGAATGACCGACAGTTCGCATTTGGTAGTAGCACCCGTAATGGCTTTGGTAAGATTAAAGTTATCGCTTGCCAACAAAAAAGCTTTGATTTAAAAGAAGGCGTCAAAACCGCTCGCCAATTTCAAACGTTTTTCACACAAGCAAACATCAGTGGCAACGACCTTCCACCACTAGAGACACAACAGCTAACCTTGTTGGCCAAATTGCCCCTACAAGCCCTAGACAACTGGCGATGCGGTACGGGGAGCGAGCTTATTGATTCACTAACCGCTAACGATACAACAACTCAATCCACCATTGCCGATAAAGCCAGCGGTTCAATTTCATTAATAACTTTCAGCGAGCCACACATTAACTGGGAAGACAACACCGCCACGCTATCGGCACAACGTCCCGTATTATGTGGCAGTAGCATTAAAGGAATTTTAGCCCACCGCATTGCCTATCACTTGCGACGCCACAACCAAGAGTGGGCTCAAACCAAAGCCGAGCAGCCTCACGAAGAGTGGAACAAAATACCCGCAGCCTTAACTGAGCTATTAGGGTATGCTGCAGATAAACCCCAAGAGACTGATGGCAAGTACCAAGCAGGTAAACTATACGTTGATGACGTTGAGCTTGAAGACTATAAAACCATCACTCGTACACACAATAAAATAGATCGGTTTACCGGTGGAGTGCAACAAGGTGCACTCTATTCAGAGCAGTTACTCTATCAACCCAAATTCACCATTACACTTCTGATTGAACGCTCAACGCAGCTATCATCAGAGTTAATCAGTGCCCTACGCGATACTCTCGATGACTTACACGCCGGTTTGTTACCTATGGGAGCTGGCAGTGGACGTGGTAATAGCTTAGTAATACCACAGCCAAATGCACCATGGGAAAATCATTTAACAATGTTAAAGCAGGCAAAGGAACAAGCATAATGAGCCTAAATACTTATTCTATATTGCAATCTCATACACACACAGCACCTGATTTTGTAGGCGTTGAATTACCTACACTGATCCAAAGTAACTTAACTCTCAGCCATGAATACTGCAATTTTGATCAGCTCTGCTCTAAGATACATACTTTTCAACCACAACAAGGCTGGGCAATGTATCGTGACAGCGTCACTATCAGCAGTAACGTACCCAGCAGAAACGACTTAATTGAAGCCGAATACAGCCGAGGTGAAGAGAGTTTACAAATTCGTTTAATCGGGCCTGAGCATTATTCAGTATGCAAGATGGCGATGAATCCAACACCAAACAGCCATATGGTATACAAAGAGCAATCGATATTGGTTCAAAAACACTTTAACGGAGTTAAAGCCATTACTTATCGACTTTGGTACCAACAACATATAAATGGTGAAAACAGTGGCCGCTGGGAAGCATTTGTCCAACAATTTATCGGCTTTAGCCAACAAGAGGAGAAATAATATGACTGATGTTCAAGCACCTTACCGTTTTGTTCCTCTTTCTAAATGGGTTTATATGCCAGATTGGGCGCACCTGATCAGCCATGATGTCCCTCTGAAAGACGGCTACTCTGGTGCACTTAACTATCGCTTAACTAACCATTCCGATTTATGTGTTGGTGGTAGCGTCGATCAAGCTGGTATCTTACGCTTTGCACGGGATGGTAATAATAACCTCACTATTCCCGGCTCAAGCTTAAAAGGCATGATTCGCAATGTACTAGAAATTGCTAGTTTTGGTAAATTCAATGCAGTCGATGATCAGCGCTTCTCATATCGTGACTTTTCTTCTAGTAAAAATCATTACTTGGCTAAAGTGATTGGTACTAACAATGTCATTGCAGGTTGGTTAAAGTTCAACCCCTCAATCAGTCAATGGCAATTAAGAAAATGTCAATTTGCCAAAGTGTCCCACAAAGAGATCAAGCAACAACTTGGCGTCCAGATCAAAAACACCACACCAGCTCAAGAAAAATATCAACAACTACCATTAGCAACCAGCTTAAGTTCCATTATTTCAGGACCCAAAGGCAAACAAAAAAATCGCTGGGCAGAACAACTTAGTGCCGGACAGACAACCGGTAAAGCACAAGGTCACGTTGTTTTTACTCATAATAGAATCAAAGGGAAAGGTGATGCACAGGATTATGAATTCAGTTATTTCTTTTACCAACCAGAAGCTGCACCAAGCTATAACGATTTAGAGCAACAAGTGCAAAGCTTGTTTGCTAACCACGGCGATGAACACGTTAAATACTTACAAGATCATGCGCATCAAGAATTGGGGATACCCGTTTTTGCCCTGATCAAAAAAGACGCGCCATCGCAAGTGGATTCGCTAGGGTTTGCAAAAACGCCTCGGGTGAGTTATAAAAACAGCATCCATGATCTCATAAACCATCTCAACCCAGCTCATTTGGATGAGGCCTATTTTGATATGGCAGAACTGATGTTTGGTACCTTACGAGAGAATGGATTAGGCCTAAAAAGCCGTGTGTTTTTTTCAGATGCCTCACCCTCACAAAAACAGCCATGGGATACCATTTTAAAGCTCGCTGCTCCAACCGTGCTCTCCTCCCCTAAAGCCACTTTCTTGGGGGCATACCTTGAACAAAAGGATGCACAAAAATATGCCACCTATGATCAAGACCGAGCACTGCTAGCAGGATGGAAGCGTTACCCAACACGCAAAGAATATACAACCCATGAACCCAGTAACGGTAACCAATCGGTACAGAACCGTTTTGAACTGCTCCCAAAAGGCCATGATTTTGAAGGTAAAATTGTTTTTCATAATCTCAAAGCGGAAGAGCTAGCGGCGTTAGTTTGGTGCTTAACACTAGCGAATAGTGATATCCACAACCACAGTTTAGGCCATGCCAAACCATTAGGTGCTGGCGCGATCCAGATAAAAATCGACCCACAAACCTCAACCATCAAAGCAAATAATGGCTCTCTCCTAGAAACCATTGACATTGCTAAATGGGTAAACAGGTTTGCCGAACACATGAATCAACGTTTTGAACCCAATGGTAAATGGGAACAATCTCCACAACTAAAATATCTGCTGGCTCTGACTGATAAAGACATCGAGAATGCCAATGAATTTGCTTATCTCAATTTAAAAGATTACCAAAGCATTAAAAATAAAACGGCTTCAATGCCAGACCTTGAATACAATGGCCAAACATTAAGCCGCGAAGATATAGCCAGCTCTGATGTGGATAAGGATGAGAAAACCCATTCAGCATCACTCGCCTTTGCTCAAGGGCGTTTAAGTGCTCTTTTTGATAGTGATAATCACTTTCACCAACAACAGATTGAGGGTAAAGCGCACTATCAACGTCGTATTGAACAGCGCCGAGAAAAAGCACAACTAACTGAGGAAAAACAAGCTATTACCAATGCAGATCTCCCCCCTTATGAAAAATTGCTGCAAATTACTGAGTGGTTAATAAAAAGTCAAGCAGGTTTCACCGCTACCGAGAAAAAAGAGCAAACCAAAGTATTTCGGGAGCAAATTAAAGCGCTAAAAACGTTGGAACTAACGCCAGAGCAGGCTCAAACCCTGTTTGCGAACGTAACTAAGATTGAATTCTGTTCAAAAGAAACCAAAAAAGCAGCCACATTTTTGGAGAAGGTGAAATGACGCCAGCTTTACAGCACGTAATGGCGAATTTCAATTTGCTAAAACTGACGATTACTATTCAGTTACAGCAAGATACCCAATTACCTGCTTTCAAAGGCTCAATGTTGCATGGCTGGTTTGGCCATGCACTTAAAGCGGCAGATGAACACGCCTACTTTATCTGTTATGGTGAACACCATAATCAACAGCCTAAACCTTATGTGATTTGCCCAAGCGATGATCATAAAACGCAGTGGCGTAAAGGCGAATTATATCGGTTTGAACTTTCACTATTTGGACAAGCCACTCAATTGGTCGACTCACTTTTTGTCGCTTTAAAAATAGGTGAAGGCCTAGGTTTTGGCCCGCAACGAACACCCTTTCAAGTCATTAGCATTGCCACTCAAAATCCTTATGGCTTGCAAGCTGGGGCCGCACCTTTAACATTAGCGCAAATGATACTACTGCCAGATACGCCACCATTAATCGATACCGAACGCGAACTGGCGGTGACATTCATCACTCCCACACGCCTCAAGTCACAAGGTAAAGTATGCAAAACACACATACCCGATATACATTTTCTTAACCAGCAAATCCTCAGACGCTTAATCCAATTAACGCGTTTTTGGGTATTAGATGAACCCGTTTTGTTTGATGAGCTATACACCTACCAACCAGCAATACGTCAACTGAAAACCACTAATCACTGTTATTTTGAAGATTGGCAGCGGTTTTCCCATAAAAATCAAGAGCATTTACCCTTTGGGGGCCTAAAAGGCCAAGTCAGTTTTTATGGTGATCTAACCAACCTTATTCCAGTACTTAAAATCGGTGAGTTATTGCACATTGGTGGTAAAACCACCTTTGGCTTAGGTAAATATCAATTGATAACTTAAACTACCTTGACCAATTGGTCGCAATATCCGACGCACCAAACCTTGTTAAAATGTGTTAATCAACGAATAAAAACAAAGGACCACATATTATGAGCACCAAACAACATGTATTACTTGCCGTGTCTGGCATGACACCGCAAATTATCACCGAAACCTTATACGGCATTTATCGTCAAGATCCAACAAAAGTGCCACAACGCATTGAAGTGATCACCACACAAGATGGCCGTGAGCGTTTAATTAATAACTTACTCGGTAAAAATAGCCCGTTGAAACAACTAATTAACGATTATCAGTTACCTAATATTACTTTCACTCCAGAAGACATCAAAGTTCCTGAAGGTGACGATAGCCAACCTCTTAATGATATAAAAAGCGAGCGGGAGCAGGAAATTATCACCGATTTTATTACCGACCACGTGCGTAAGCTAAGTCAAGATCCTAACATCATTATTCATGCGTCACTGGCCGGTGGCCGCAAAACCATGGGCTTTGCACTCGGTTATGCCATGAGCTTATTTGGCCGCCCACAAGATACTTTAAGCCATGTTTTGGTCAGTGAGCCTTACGAAACCATTCCCGATTTTTACTACCCAACGCCAAACACAGTGATGCGCGCCGACCGCGATAAAAAATCTCAACATGATTTAAGTCAAGCACACGTGATGCTGGCAAAAATTCCGCTGGTGTTAATGCGTGAAGAAATGCCCACCAGCTTGATGAATGAACCGAGTGTAAGTTATACCAACACCGTAGCGCGAATTAACCGCGCTAACTCACTGAGCACCGAAAGTGCTACCGTTGAACTAGACTTCACCACCATGAGTATTTGTTGCGATGGCATCACTATTGCGCTGAAGGCTGATTGCTTCGCCTTTTATAGCTGGCTTGCCCAAGACAGTAAAAAATATCCTGGCGAAGGTATTGAACCGCCAAAGCGAGAGATGAAGATGGATGAGCTCGATGAGCGATTCTCAGATTACCTCAAAGCGACGCTCCCCCCCGAAGTGACTATGAATAACAGCTGGACATTAGATGAGCTATTCGAGCAAGCGAATGACGCTGTATACAAGATGATAGAGCACGAGCAGCAACAACAGACTGCATACACTAAAATATCGACTCGCAATAATTGGCTTTTAAAAAGTAATGAAAAGACAGAGTGCCTCTATTCAAATACACAGCCCGATCGCGACCAGCAAGACTTATTTAAAATTCATAAAAACTTATGGGATCGTTTATTAAAAGAAACCAATCAAGCCATTAAAGATGACCTAGGGCCGCGGTTGGCTGAGTACTATCAAATTGTGACCGTAAGTACAGCAAAAGACGAAGATAATGGGCGAACACGCTTTGAATATAAGGGTTTAAAACTAGCAGCAGAGAATATTCACTTAAAGCTTTAAAGGCATAAAGGGTATCTGAAACTAAAAGCAAAGCAGAGTTAACTTACTCTGCTTTTTGTTTTAGTAAGCTCAAAGGCAGGTTCACGGGTCTAGATCCTAAAGTATCCCTTCAGTCAGGGCGTTGTCTGTTTAGACCGTTCTTACATGCATCACAACAGTTAACATTTGAGTCATAATCCCTTCAGTCAGGGCGTTGTCTGTTTAGACACAAATAGTTAAGTTAGAGTTTGACCCGACCAGTCATAATCCCTTCAGTCAGGGCGTTGTCTGTTTAGACTCAGGTGTGATCGGTGGTGCTATTGCCGGCGCTGTCATAATCCCTTCAGTCAGGGCGTTGTCTGTTTAGACAATAGCTGCTAAATAGTTTTTAACCAGGCGTACGTGTCATAATCCCTTCAGTCAGGGCGTTGTCTGTTTAGACTAAACTTATTCATGGAGATCGACAAACTGCTCTCGTCATAATCCCTTCAGTCAGGGCGTTGTCTGTTTAGACAACGACGTGTGCAGTTATCGGTGCAACAGTTGCGTCATAATCCCTTCAGTCAGGGCGTTGTCTGTTTAGACGTTAACTATGATGGATTTACTAGTGGCTTCATGTGTCATAATCCCTTCAGTCAGGGCGTTGTCTGTTTAGACCATCGGTATCATTAATTAACGAATGAACTAATGAGTCATAATCCCTTCAGTCAGGGCGTTGTCTGTTTAGACGTTATTCAAACGTCGTGATTATGAGAAAGCTGAGTCATAATCCCTTCAGTCAGGGCGTTGTCTGTTTAGGCTAAACAGAAAAGACTAAAGGATGACCCAAGCATCGTCATAATCCCTTCAGTCAGGGCGTTGTCTGTTTAGACGAATTACTACTATGAAATTATCATCAATCGTCATGGTCATAATCCCTTCAGTCAGGGCGTTGTCTGTTTAGACAATAAAGGACCGGTCGATAACGTATGGGCTTCGGTCATAATCCCTTCAGTCAGGGCGTTGTCTGTTTAGACCCCTAGAAAAAATTAAAGAAAAAGTAAAACAACTGTCATAATCCCTTCAGTCAGGGCGTTGTCTGTTTAGACAAGTGTTTTTTATAACTCATTGATTTAAATAAAGCAAGCATTGTGAAAAATTATGCATTAAACGGTGAGCACAAACCCCTTATTAATGCATAATCTAAGCCATGATTTTTAACACATCACTCATTTATACTAATTACAACGTTTAATATACAAACCCCTCTAACCTAGGATCGTCATGTATTAAAATTAACGGACTCTCTGGTACGTGATGAAAACTCCCTTCAAGTACATTAAATGGTAAGCACAGTAATTTATCTTCCTGTAAATTTATTAATTCTGTAAGCTGGTGGCATGCTTTTTCGCGCTCACTTCGTGAAAACGCAAATAAATAAAGTGATTTTTGCATTTGCCAACCAAACGTTGCACAATATTTATGTACCTTTCGTAACCGTTTTGGGCATGAAATATCGTAACTAATGATCCATAAAGGCTTAGCCATAAGTGCATTCCCTTTGTAACATGAGACGACAAAGTCGCACCATTTTTCTTAAGCGTGGTTTCCTCTTTTTTTGTCACTTGAACCATGCAGGATAAAATTTTTGTTGACCTGAACGAGTTAAGCGACACCCATATTCTGTTTGCGCAAAATCGTGTTTAGTTAACTTGGCAGTTTGCCACTGTGCAATAATCCACAGTTCTTGCTCTGCCCTGGTCAACTCTTTAATATCTAGCGTTAAACTAGCGCGTCGATAACCGGTGGCGTGGTGTAAACCTAAGGTAAGGTCAAAACCCTCAGCTAATAATGGCGCGGTTAATGCACTGTCCTCTAATGTTGATGTTAAAGAAAGTAGTGCATTGAGTGGATCTTGAGGGGGTTGCCTTTCTCGCCCTGCAAAATCATCGTGTTTAAAACAATAACTCCATGCACGCCAATAAGTTCGGCTCATATGCGCTTCATGCAACATTAAGTTATTTGGCATAGCAACCGGTGGGGGTAATAAGGGCATGGCTAAACGTTTTAATACTCGGTTTTGCCCATGGCGTCGCGCTTCAAGTAGCGCAAACTCCAAACGAGTTCGTATATCCTCACGGGTCACAGCATGATACTGCAATAAACGCAAATTATTAGGGGCTGTGGATGGGTTGATAAGTACAGCGCTGCTTTTATGCCCAAGTATAACTAATTCTTTGCCAAGTTCTGAACATTTTAGTTGTAAGTCTGAGCTTAGGCTGATCCCCCTGCCAACAACGAGTCTTTCAAAACCCGACAAGGGCACTAATCGGGGAGCTTGCTCTGGGTGAGCTATATGGAGTAAATCATTTTGCAATGAAAGTTGGTGATTGGGTGTATCTAGTACTAAAATCGTCATAGGCTTATCTCTGTTGAATAATTAGCCTATATAATAACAATTTTAATGTTGGTAACCTGGTTTCACCAATTGGTAAAGCCTGGTTACCTTACGCTACTGTATATGTAACTTAACTGTGCTGTATTACAAGTACACTATTGCGGTTTTTAATACAAATTAATCCATCTCATTATGAAAATCCTGTAATGCCGCCTTAATTTTAAAGAGGTTACTGGTTTGGCATACTTTAATATGGTTTGTTTTTGCTCGCGCATGCATTGCATCTGTTAATTCAGTTGCACTAATCAATAAATTACGCGCATACAAGCCGCCTAGCTTTGAACCTAGGTTATCTAGTTTATGCATGGTGTCTTGGTTGGTTGAAACATCTTTTTCTTGTTTATTCGCCCCCCAGTTTTGTGCTTTGCATTCTATTGTTAAAAGCTGGTTTTTATGGCGTACTAACACATCAAACTCATTGTTTTTACCCTTTAAAGGACTGTCGTAGTCTGTTGCAAATTTTTGTTCTGCTTTTGCTGCCCATACGCCTTCAACATTCATTGCCACTTCTTCAAAATCACAGGCTAATGCTTGTAAATAAGTGAGTTCTTCTAGCCATAATCCTGCTAAATACCTGCAGGCATCAAAAGAGCAAAACGTTATTTCTTTACTACCTGAACGCCAATCTATTAACTTGGCGTTCGTTAATTTTAAATACACCTCAGCATAAGCGCCATGGGGGGCGCTTGGCATTTCTTGTTTGCTGCTTTCTGGGAAGTGTTTAGCAGCTTCGCTTGCTAAATATTGCAAACTGCTCAACATACCTTTGCATGGGCCTGAAAATTGTTGGCCCAGATACGTTGTCAAATCGGCTCGTTGCTGTAAGTCATTGTCGTTTTCGCTTCCTGTGGACGCTGTCACTGTAAAACCATTGGCTGCTAGTAACTCTTCTAACGTCAGCACCGATTGATAAGGTAATTGAGATCCTACATTTTCATTAAGTACTGAAATCGTTTTATTTTGCGTATCGGTATAGATTATTAGGGCGCTGTTTTCACCTTTTGCGTGGTGTTCATTATGTTGATAAAATGCCAGCGTCATTGCTAAGGCCATTGGTTTAGTGCCACATGTGACGTTAAGAACCCATCGTTTATCAGCGTGGTTGGCTTTTAAGTAGTCTAATAATTTAGCGGCTTGCTTATTTAGTTGATACAGGTTATGGCTGCTTGTTCCAGTTATACTTTCAAGTACAGGTATGTGGCGTTCTGCGTAGATTTCTTTTAACGTTTCGCCTTTTTCTTTGAGTTTATCATCACCAAAAACCAAAACCACACCGCTACAGTTTGAATCAGAGAATGTAGGTATTAAGTTAGGGATAATTTGCTCAGATACTAAATTGATGTGGAGTGTTTTCATTTTCTTCCTTCTTTTTTTTATTAACTTAAGATAACACCAGTACGCTCAAGGCAAACAATTTTAATCGCTATCTACCCTTTAATAGTAGCGTTACTCACCCCGCGTCGCTTTTTGGGAAGTTGCTCTATAATTTGTGCCATAACTTTATCAATATTATAACCAAATTCTGCACTGTAATGGGTCGGTATTCTAACAGTTATCCCTGTAGAGTGCTTTATCCTTTTTTGTACTGACTCTGCTTTTGCAGCAAGCATGGTTAGTAATTCGGGTTCAGGCTCATTACGCTGCGCATCCCAGTAGCGACCTTTCATTAACATGTCGGCTTGATTAATCATAATAATGACTCTTTCAGGCTCTATTGACGGTAAAACAACAGATTCAAGCACATGTAAGCTTGTACCCATATCACGAATACCCCCTTCTAAAATAACAATCACTAGGTCGATAAAACCATACTCTTGCGAAGGGTCTCCTATCTCTGAGCAGGTTTTTTTTAGTTGTTGCGTAATCATATTTTTATGGTGTAAATCGGCCTTTATACAGTCTCCTAACCCTGCGCTATCATGCAATCGAAAGTACTCATTTAAATGAAATGCACTAATAGTTTGCGTTTGCGGCTCTACCCCCTTGCCTACTTTGGCTAATGTTTGTTTTGCAATGGCATTAATGGTGCTGCTTTTCCCACTCCCAGTTGCACCAACTAATAAAATATCCAGAGGTAGTAATAGGTTGTGTTCCTGTATGGTATTTTGTAAACGTTGCATTAATGGGGTCATAAACTTTCCTTTTGTATAAAAGCACCGGTTTAATTTATCTTTGACTTAGGGGTTATTTACTCTTTGTTGCATACATGAGTGATGGTAAGGTTCATGAGCAAGACACGCGCGCTTGAGGCGGTTGCACTACCCCAAGGTGAGTGAATTTCAACCACAAAGATCAGTGGTTTTTTGTAAACACCGAGAAAACATCAGTCAAACAACCCTTTTATAAAGCCAACAGCACCGCCAACAACACCACCAACAACCTTGCCTATTCCACGCCCTTTAGATCCTAAAATAGACTCCCCTATATTTTGACCTAAATCGGCGCCTTTTTCAGCCGCAGAGCAAATAGAGTTCCACAAAGTATTTTTAACTTCTTCCTGATAATTTTTATGGCTGTCATTGGCTTGCCAAACGTCACTATCGCGGTTTATGTCTTGGATAAATACTGCCCGTTTTTCTTTTTTAACATTTTGAATAATATGTAAAAGTAACTTACTCATATTGTAAGGTTGCTGTTGCCCTGACCCATCTTTATAACCTGCGCAATAATAAATAGGTGAAACCTCAACACCAGTGCCTTCTAATATTCGTTTTTTGCTCGACATTACTTTTTCATCCAAAAAGTTTATCAACTCTGGCATAGGTTGATTATTTGTATGATCCCAGTAACGCCCTTTCATGGCCATATCGGCTTGGTTGATTGCCACTAATAATCGGCCTTTATTATCACCAAGGTTAGGAATGATCACGCGGTTAATTAATTCAAACGATGTTCCTAAATCACGACTACTGCCATCTAAAATTACCAACACCAAGTCGATTAACAATTCTCCTTGCTGATTTTTTTGCTGTAGTTTTTCTGTAATATTTTTTGCGTGGCGCAAGTCTGCCTCTTTACTGTCACCCAGACCGGGGCTGTCAAACAGGCTTAGGTTATCGAGTTCAAACTGGCTGATTTGCATAGTTTGTGGATCGACACCTTGACCAACTTTCGCTTTTTCTGTGTTAAACAATGCATTGATAGTTGATGATTTACCACAACCTGTTGCTCCCGTAATTAAAATATTCACCTTAGTTTTTTTGATTTGGTTCATTCTGTTAAACCAATTCTTTTTTTGCGGCTCAGTTAAGCTTTCATCTTGTTGGATAAGTTTTGACAGCTGTTCGGTGAAGTGTACTTTGCTCATATAAAACCCCTAGAAATGTTTATAAACGATTTTAGCGTGTCTAAAAATCGTATTATTTTAAAAATTGCGGTGTACCAACAATCATTTTTGACTTTAGTAAACCACAAACTTCTCTTTGATAATGAAAACCATCGGCAACGTTATCCGAAACCGGTTTACCAAGTAAATCCGATGCTAAACTTGCATGAACAACAAAGTGCTGCCCGCCACAATGCCTTAATACAAAAGCTTCAGCGCGTTCGGATAACTCCATCCAGCAACGAGGTAAATCAGCCTGAATAAGGCGCTTTAACGCTTGACGAGCACGCTTGCCTTGCGAACGACAAGCAGCCATAGCAACGAGTTTCCAGCCACGCTTAGATTTAAATAAAGTAAGGGCAACGACCTCGCCATGGCGAACAACTAAACGCCAACGCTGCGTGTCTTGTATTAACTCGTTTAGCGATTCATAATGCAAGCCACCACTTACTTGAGCATAGCTATCAACGAGTATTGACCATACTTGCGCTGCATAACGTTGCATTTTTTTAGTGTCGCTGATTGTGATAGTTTTCATCATTACGTCTACCTCGTTGATTGGTTAGACGCTATTGTAATGGCATTATTAAGCAGTTGGACTCAGACCAATTGGTGGGGGATCACGCTAGGGATGTGTGTTTCATGTTTTACTTGCATACAAAAATCAATTTTAGCCTTTTATAATAGCAATCTGCATAAAGATTAAACCAGTTTTATCCAATCTCTAAAACACATATCTTTGACCCTTTTAGGAACGGATATAAATTCATTCCAAGCTTGGGAAACTTTCTCTACTATTTCTTCATAATCACTAAAGACCCTATTTGATAAACAATGTTGCCGTATCCAACTCCATACTTGCTCTATTGGGTTTAGCTCTGTGGAATAAGCTGGGAGTTTTATCAACGTTTTATTATTGAATGGCCGGACAGTATCAAAAGTATGCCAACCAGCACCGTCTACGATCACTCCCGCATGACGTCCTGCCTCCGTGGCTTTTGATATTAATTCCATGTGTTGAGTCATGATTTCTTTATTAACAATAAGGCTTATCAGCGCTTCTGTTTTACCATTACTTGGGCATACTGCGCCAAACAAGTAGCTATACTCAAACTGTTGTTGTTTTATTGCGCGAGACCTCGAGCCTGTTTCAGCCCATAAGCGTGTTGTTTGATTTTGCTGACCAAACCATGCTTCATCTTGAAACCACATATCAATGCGATCTAAAGGGAGATGTCCTGGGTGTGAAGGATCGTTTCCACTTGGAACTTTTTTAAAAGCCTCTTGGCTTTCTTTTGACTGCTTTGGGTGCTTAGAACGGCTTGTGATCCAGCTAAACCCAGGCTTCTTGAGCAGTTTGTAAATATGATCGGTGTGATATCTTACATTGAACTGATCATGAATATACTGAGCAATATCTTCCCCCATTAGTCTGCCTCCTTCTGAAGAACGTGCTGACTGTTTTATATAATCTAACAGTGTATTTAGTTGTTCTGAGGTTAATTTAGCTGGACGACCTTTAATCGGTTTGTTGTTCAAGCCAGCAACGCCATTGTTAAGGTAGTTTGAAACCCATTTATTGACACTGCCGCGCGCTGTATTTAGCCGCTTAGCAATATTCGTTCTGTTTTCACCCTCAAGAATAATGAAACAGCAAGCAGGCGTATTCGCTTTCTCGCATTAGGCTCTTTACGTGATAAGGCTAAAAGTTGTTTGGATTCTTCTAAGTTCAATTTAGTAAAAGTAGATAAGTATCGGTGCGCTCATTAGAGCTCATAATTTGACAGATTGATATAAGTTACTAGATAAAGGGGGGCGTATTGATATATAAAATTAGAAGCTTTATTGATAAGCACAAAAAAGGACGCCATGAGGCGTCCTAATATAGAATAATGGCGGGAGGGAGGGATTCTTAAAAGCCTAATAACCCACTGATTAAAAATAAAAATACTGAAAAAGATAAATCCAAGGAATACCGATAGGTATACTAAAAGTTATTTATTTTTAAAAATAACCAAGGCGGCCTAAAGAAAGCTCAGCTTGCCCTACTCCTCCCAAGCATCTAATAATCTAGTAATCTTACCATCAATAGTTGATAAGTTTTCTCTTATAGCTTTTAAGTCAAGGCTATCATCAAAAGCTCTCTGTTTGTGTTTGTAAGGTTCTTGTACTTTTGTATTTTTAGAAATCAGCTTAGGGTTTTTTCTAGCGTAATTTATTAGCTTTTCAATATATTTAGATTGAGATATTTCATCCGCGGCACTTAACGTCTTTAGTTTATCACGCGCTGATTTAGACACCTCGAGCTGAAGTTTACAGACTTTATTAGAGATATTCTTTAAGCCTCTTTCATGGCTTTTCCATGCTTTATAGAGCTTATCAAGACTAACTTTTTGACTATCTTCATTATCACTTATACGTTTTATTTCATCTCTAATAAAGCTATCTAATGTGGCATCTGGAGATTTAAAATAACTACTGTAACTGTCATAGCGGCATGCTAGCCAGTTACGCAAATCTTGATTATCTTCATTGACCCACGTCAAAATTTTCTTGCTAGCAATCCGATCTGTCATTAGTTCTTCCATGTGTTTTACCGTTTGCGGATGTTATCGAAAACAATAATCCAATACCAATTTGTAAGCAACCGCTTTGCGGTCAGAATCTACCTCACCAGATATCTTTTAGATACTAATCAATATCTAAATTAGACTCCCAGCTAGCCACTCAATTAGAGTCTCAATTAGTTTTTTAAAATAAATAAAAAGTCTAAATGAGAGTCTAATTGAGATTTGGTGTCACGCCTTGTTTTTAAAATTACAAAATAACACCCTGTTATTGTATTTATTAATCTATTCTGCTCTACTAGCAGGTATACTCCCCCACACGAAAACAATCAAATGAATGAGTTTTTTACTTTCACATCTAATTTATCTCCATATACAAAGTGGGTGTTAATTCGCTTAATTACAGGGAGAGTAATTGGAGACAAATTATCTAAAGCTGACTTCCTTGAATTAGGTTGCACACACAATAAACTCGTAAAAGTAATAGAAGAACTACAAAAGATTAATACCATTTTAAAACTCGAAGTTGAGAGCTTTAAGCGTGGACGACCAGCACTCTCATACAGTTTTATTTACAATTGCCCTAACAAAATTGATAAATTAATACCTAGTGAAATGCTAACAAAGTTAGAAGGACTCAAACTAAGGGTGCCTATAAAGTTGGTATGGTCTTTCTTTGCATTAAACCAAGATGAGCAGGGGTACATCGAAGGCTTTTCAGTAGCTAAAATAGCTAAAGCATGTGGGTTAAAAGTAACAGAGGTAAAAACAGCTATAGAGGCTCTAAAAGAGAAAAAGATTATCTTTCAAGTAATCAGAGGCTGTACTTTAAAAGCACCTGCAATCACAAAAAACAAAACAATAATAAGTACTTTCAGAAATAAAAATTTAAAGCGTGCGTCTTGCTTCAGAATCATGAGCGATACCCAGCAAAAATTTTTATATCTAGTTATTACTCCTCCACTAACTACTCCTCACTACTTGGCTAGCAGAAAGAATAGAAATTCATTCACAGCAATACTTTTAGATTTTTTGAATAAAGAAAATATTAAAGAAAAAACGCTCTTAAATTTACTTCGTTTTGAAGCAAAAGAATCAAATATCACCACTGATTATTGTCTTTATGAATTAAAGTTCCTAGCACAACAGCCTAGCCATATTTTTAATTATTTTGACCAAATACTATTTAAGTTAGTATCTCAAGGCTTGTCGCATTTACTTAATCACGGTACTAATATTAAGCCCATATGTGAGGAAGACACATTCAATCTTATTTTAAGCCCTGCTAACTATGAATTAGCAACAAACTTGGCAGGTCGTATAAGTTCATATTTGATCACTCATTTATCAAATATACTTATTCACTATATTTTATACGCCTTTTACTCTCATAGAGAGAAAAGAGATGATCTTGCAGATGTTGATCGCTCAAAATACTTAACTTGGATACACTCATTAAATAGCTCAGGGGATAAGGTAGATATTCTGATAATAAAAACACAGATAGTAGTCAAGTTACAAGATAGCAGAACAATTGAAAATTTCGTTTTATCTACAAATTTAGACCTGAGTGCGAAAGTCAAAATTTTAAAAGGGTATTCAGAGTTTAAAGAGCCTAGATCACTTCTAAAAGATGGAGAATACTCTATCTTTCAATGTGTTTATAGTTTATTTGCTCATTTTTATAAGACAGTCATAACTTCAGAGCGATTATGAATACGCTAAACAATATCACAGCAATGCGTTAATGAAATTAGCTATCACAAACTGAGCTGGTTTTGTTAGTGTAAATTTCGGTTTGGTAGTATTTATTAGAGTTACTAGTAACGAAGTCATTACCACGACAAATACCAATTAAAAAACTACGACTCATACACCTGATATGAACTAATACATAACAGGAGAAAGGTAATGAATAACCCAACCCAATACCCAGTAACTACCAACCCTACCTACAAGCAATATCAAACACTCGCTAGAGTAGATCAACCTCTAGTTATTCCCTACTTAAATACTATTGAGAAAGTCATACATGCTGCATGTTCTGTGCATAAGAGAACGTTTGCAGTCAGAATTGATTTAAGGCTACCTGCTTATTCAAATACAATTGATTTAGATAACAATAAAATCATTACACGATTTATTGCTTCTCTTGAGGCGCAGATTAAAGCAGATACAAAACGTAAAGCTCGTGATGGTAAAACCCCACACCCATGTAATATTAGATATATTTGGACTAGAGAGAAAAACGAAGCTCACCATCAGCATTATCATTTTGTACTGTTTTTCAATAAGGACCGGTATCACTGTACGGGTAAAATAAATATAGAAAGTGATAACTTGTTTACTCGAATAGCTAAGGCCTGGGCAAGTGCGTTGACCTTACCAGTAGATGAAACGATGGAATTTGTTCATTTGCCTGATAATGCACACTATTACCTTGACGCTAATAACCCTAATTTTGCTCAAAACTTCCATGCTCTTTATTGTCGAGTAAGTTACTTCGCCAAGCTTAGAACTAAACATTACGGCTTAGGGCAGCGTTGTTTTGGTTATAGTCAGAGGTGATATTCTAATTAAGACCTGTGCTTCTCATAACTTGTTCTAACGCGCTTTTGAGACCTTCAACTAGCTAAATAAGCTCAAACCCTTGGTATATAAAGGCTGGCAAGTTCCCAAAATAGCATTACGAGAAGCGCTATTTACACTACAAAAGCAAAAAAAGAACGCACTGCTAAAATGCGTTCTTTGTTTACTTCTAATCAAATAAACTCGCTACTCCAGCTAATAAGCCACTAGCAACAGCCAATGGCACCGTAACAGGTGCAGATGCAACACCTAAGCCAACTACTAATGCACCAGATACAGCAGCTCCTGCTACAGCACCAGAGCTTACAGCAATGACGGTCCTACTAAGTGAAGGCTCAGAACTGCCGGTTATTTGTTTAGATACTTCATTTCCTACTACACCGCACGTAACGGCTTTTTCTAACGACATAACAAACTTACTCCTATTATATGTAATAAATTTATAGCTCTAACTCTTCAAAGTCTTTATCGATTTCCTCCTGGGTTATGCCGATGTAACGAAGTGTTGTTGCTTCGGAGCTATGGCGAAGCATTTTCATTACACGGGCAATATCTTGGGTTTTATGGTAGAGGTGATAACCTCGCGTTTTTCGCATTGAGTGCGTGCCTAACTTTAAATTAAGCTCTTCACCCACCAACGCAAATGCTCTTGTTACAGCCCTGCGTGATAAAGGCCGTGGTATTGAACTTTTAGCTTGTTGATTTCGATACGATTGAAACAAGTAAACATGATTTGGGTGAGTAATACGTACTTCGTGGATAAACGCCAAAGCTTTTTGATTTAACTTAATTTCTGCAAGCTTGCCTGTTTTACTTTCAAATATAAGTAACCTGTCGTTTTGAATATCTGTAAATTTAACAGACAATAAATCAGATATACGCAATGCCAAGTTCAAACCTATATTCCAAATATCACTCATTTGCTTTGAGCATCGTTTTTCGAGCAAGTAGCTAATTAATTTAACCGTATCAAGGTCCTTAATCGCCTGCACTTCAGCCATAAAAACCTCCCTTTATTCAGTAGTAACCGTAACCTGATAGCAACCGGTATTAAAATAATCAACAAAGTTTGTAATGAACAAAGCTAATAACTCTTTACCTTCCCTAGCATTCAACCAACCAGTCAAAAAGTGATAGACCTGCTTAATGCTAAAACAAACGTCTATTTCTTTTATTAGTTCTGGCTCAAATCGCCCCTGATATGAAAAGTCGGTAATATAAACAAGCTGCCAGCTGGTGGCCTGTTTTTCCAGCCGAACCTCTACAGGATGAAAACCTCCAACTTCAGGACTGTAATCTGGATCTCTAAAGTTGAGTATTATCGCCTTAGCTACCCCTACAAAATCCCTTCCCTCTGTAATTGCATTTACAATCACATCAATAAATGACTCAGGTACATTCAAACCTGCTACTTGTTCTATTTTAATAGCCATAACTTACTTCCTTTAAATTAAGCCATGTTCAGCAAATGAATAACTGGTTTCACCAATGATGATGTGATCAAGTATTGAAACGTCAATTAAGCTAAGTGCTTGCTGTAACTTAGTGGTTATAAGTTTGTCAGCTTGTGAAGGCGTACTAACGCCTGAAGGATGGTTGTGAGCCAAAATAATAGAGGCTGCATTTAGCGCTAATACTTCTTTAACCACTTCTCGTGGGTATACGCTTGCAGCGTTAATAGTCCCCCTAAATAACTCTTTGTATTCAAGTATACGGTTTTGGCTATCCAAGAACAGGACTGCAAATACCTCATGCTCTATTAACGTCAGCTTATGCCTTAAAAACTCTTCACTGTCTTTCGGACATGTTAAAGCCCCATGCCTAAATTGCTTTTGAGCGATTATGTAAGCTGCTGCTTCAAGTATTTGTTCATCACTTACAGGGTGATCAAATTCGTATAGTGACTTGTTATTTTGCATTGTTATGCCCTCTTAATGGTTTATGCAAAATAGTGATGTATATGTTTAACGTTTTTGTTTCGTCCCAGTAAAAAATTACTACCCCCGGAAAGGATATGTACTACTAACCTAACCGGAGAAATCCCATGCGTTTAATCAAATTAAAAGAAGTTTTACATATCACAGGCTTAAGCCGCTCAACTGTTTATCGCTTTATGAGCGCTGGTGGATTTCCAATGAAAGTTGAACTTGGTGGCAACTCAGTAGCCTGGGTAGAAAGTGAAGTTGAAGAATGGATAAGTGAAAAGATTGGCAAAAGGGACACTATAAATACAGCATCTTAAAATGCTACCCCATAGCGGGGTAGCTTTAATAAAGCCTACTGGCTTAATTCATAGCAAAGTCTAAAGCCGGTTTTAACACCTTTGTACTTGCCAGTTGAATCTCGCGGACCAGATGCCCTTAATACATGAGCATCGCCATAAAAAGAGGTTAAACTTGCTGAACGAATACTTATACCTTCCAACAGCCATTCTGCAAAAAAGTTCGAGTCTATAAACTTTAGCTCGTTTTTTTCAAAGCAAGTTAAATTGTCAGGAAAACGCAGTGTTAATGCATCAAAGTCACTCTCACTCATATAAGGTGGATGATTTGGGTATTGCTTGCCGTTAGGTGTATAAAAGGTCATATAGCCACCGCTTTTAAAGCTAGCATTTACCCCTAAGTCGTTATCCCTAACAGCTAAGTACTCGTCGTATGCTAGTAACCTTAGTGGAACGTTTGTTTCTTTTTCTGCCCAGTTTATATATGCTAAAACATCATAAAAGGTACATGTTGCGGCTAGCTTTTGATCCGTCTCACTATTTAATGGGGATAACGAGTCGCCCTTTCTGGTAGCAAAATATTCATGGTTTTTATGTAAAAAATCATTTAGTTCATCTATGGTAATCAGCTCTGAAACCATTAACTCTTTATTTGCTAGCCTAACTTTTTTAAAGCCATATAAGTGCTTATTAGAACTGCGGCTTTCGATAATATAATCACCAGAAGCTTCATAATAACTCTGAAGTATTACAGGTTGTCCAGGGTAATTTTTCGTTAAACCACCATTAGCATAGTAATGTCGCTCTGCTAAGTGACTATCTAATTCACGATTACCTTTATACGCGAAGTATTCCCAACGCTTAAAACGATAGTCTTCAATAAAGCTTGGTATATCAGCTCGCTTTAGGTAATCACCGTATATTTGATGCGTGAAAACTTTATCTCTTTGGTTTTTAATTACAAAGTCATAGTTGCCACTATTGTCAGAAAGGAAAATGAGATTTTCGTTGTAAGGTATTACATTAACCCTAAAGTATCCCCAGAATTAGCCTTTATATATCAATGAACTAATAGTATTAAAAAATGTGGGAAGCGAGGGAACATTCATGGTGTTTTGTGATCTTATGAATCGCTTAAAAACAACAGAGCT